>JANOYJ010000199.1:0-3707 GCA_031428815.1 Phyllobacterium sp. | reverse complement strand
CTGGTCGCCGGTATAGGCATGGATCGTGGTCATGAAACCCTTGTCGATGCCGACAACATCATGCAGAACCTTGGCCACGGGAGCCAAGCAATTCGTGGTGCAAGACGCGTTGGAGATAACCATGTGTTCCTTTTTAAGGTCCTGATGGTTCACGCCGTAAACGACTGTCAGGTCAGCGCCGTCGGCAGGGGCCGAAACGATGACGCGCTTGGCACCAGCGGTGATATGCGCTCCGGCTTTTTCCTTGGAGGTGAAAATGCCGGTGCATTCCAGCGCAATGTCCACGCCGAGCTCGCCCCAAGGCAATTGCGACGGGTCTTTGATTGCGGTGACCTTGAACTTGTCATTGCCGATATTGATCGAATCACCTTCGACCTTCACTTCGTGCGGAAAGCGGCCATGCACTGAATCATAGCGCAGCAAATGCGCATTGGTTTCGACTGGACCGAGATCGTTAATGCCCACGACGTCAATGTCTGTGCGGCCTGATTCATAGATGGCGCGAACGATATTGCGGCCAATGCGGCCGAAGCCGTTAATGCCAACGCGAATTTTAGCCATGAGAAGCTCCTGAATTAAGCGTTTCCAGAAAAAGTGGCCACCGGTTTTTCGTCCGGAAACGCGAATGAAAAAATTAGAGACGTTGGTCGATTCGAAGAAGGCGACTAACGTCTCTAAATCGATTAGTTAGTCATTATGCCGTGACATGACCTTGTCTGCAACAGCTTCTGCCGTGATTCCGAAATGTTTGTACAAATCCTTCGCCGGGGCCGAAGCGCCGAAGCCGGTCATGCCGACAAACAGGCCGTGCTCGCCGATCAGCGCATCCCAACCGAAGCGCAAAGCGGCTTCTACTGCAATGCGCACCGGCGCGGTGCCGATGACAGACTTGCGATAGACCTCATCTTGCGCGAGGAACAATTCCATCGACGGCACAGACACGACGCGGGCATGGACGTTCTTTTCCATCAGCAACTTGCGGGCATTGACCGCGATCTCAACTTCCGAGCCGGAGGCAAAAATCGTCACCTGCGCCTTGCCGCCTTCGGCTGGCAAAAGCTCATAGGCACCCTTGGCGCAGAGATTGTCGGCGCTGTTCGTCAGCCGCGCTTGAACAAGGTTCTGACGCGACAATGCCAACACCGTCGGCCCATCGGTACGCTCCAGCGCAGCCTGCCAGCACTCTGCGGTTTCCACTGCATCGCAGGGACGGAAGGTGCGAAGGTTCGGAATGCAGCGCAAAGCCGCCAAATGTTCGACCGGCTGATGCGTCGGACCGTCTTCGCCAAGCCCGATGGAATCATGCGTCATCACATAGGTGACGCCGAGGCCCATCAGCGATGCGAGGCGGATGGCCGGACGGGCATAATCGGAGAACACCATGAATATGCCGCCGACAGGCACCAATCCACCATGCAATACAATGCCATTCATCGCCGCCGCCATGCCATGTTCACGGATGCCCCAATGCATGTAACGGCCCTTCGGCGTCTTCACCGAATAATCGTCAAAGCCCTTGGCCTTGGTATTGTTCGACGGCGTCAAATCCGCCGAGCCTGACAGAAGCTCGGGCATGACGGGCTTTAAAACATCAAGCGCCAGTTCTGACGCCTTGCGGGTCGCGACATTGACCGGGTTGGCAATCAGCGCCTTCTTGTGGGCTGCAATCACCTTGGCGATCTTCGTGCCGCGCTCGCCACTGATGCGACGGTTGAATTCAGCCTGCTTGCCCAGCGAGAGCGTTGCCAGACGGCCCTCCCAATCGCCGCGTGCGCCTTCGCCGCGCGTTCCAACCGCGCGCCATGCTTTCAAGGCTTTTGGATCAATCGCAAAGGCCTCGCCTGTAATGCCGAGCTTGGCCTTGGTCGCGGCGTTTTCTTCCGCGCCCAGCGCTTCGCCGTGGGCTTTCGATGTTCCGGCGCGTTTTGGCGAACCGAAACCAATGATCGTCTTGCAGGCGATCATGGAGGGCTTGCCGGATTTCTGCGCACGGGCAATAGCGGCGGCAATCGCAACGGGGTCATGGCCGTCAATGCGCTCCGAGCGCCAACCGGCGGACTGGAAACGCTTCACTTGGTCAACGGAGTCTGAGAGCGTGAGCGGCCCGTCGATGGAAATGCCATTATCGTCCCACATGACGATGAGTTTGTTGAGTTTCAAATGTCCGGCAAGGGCAATCGATTCCTGAGAAACGCCTTCCATCAGATCGCCATCGGAGGCGAGGACATAGGTATAATGATCGACCAGCTTGCGGCCAAATTCGGCGTTCAGCATGCGCTCGGCAAGCGCCATACCAACGGACGTTGCGAGGCCCTGACCGAGCGGACCAGTTGTGGTCTCAACGCCAGATGTATGACCCCATTCCGGATGACCGGCGGTGTTGGAACCCAATTGGCGGAAACGTTTCAACTGGTCGAGCGTCACATCCTTGTAACCGGTGAGATGCAAGAGCGAATAGAGCAGCATCGAGCCATGACCCGCCGATAAAACGAAGCGGTCGCGGTCCGGCCAATGCGGGGCATTGGCATCAAATTTCAGGAATTGCGTGAACAGCACGGTTGCTACGTCCGCCGCACCAAGCGGCAGGCCGGGATGGCCGGAATTGGCCTTGTCGACGCCGTCAATCGACAGCGAGCGGATAGCATTGGCCATCAAGGCGTGGTTTTCATGAGAAGTCATGGCAATCCCGTTGTGTTGGAGGCAAACGAGCCCGAAAAAGGGCGGATTTCAATGATTTTTAAAAGTAGAAGTCACATAGCAGGTGAAAAGTCCGAGTCAACAAAAGCCCCGGGAAAATGTTGCAAAAACGGGATGAATGGGAACGAGGCTTGCCTCCAAGAATACCATTGGGCAGGGCTGATGCGCCAATCCACAGGCTTTATTGACGCCGCGTTGAAGTGTTATGTAATGTGACACCGTTAACGCGTTCAAATCTTTGCGATTCGTTTGGAGATTCGTTCGGGTTTTCCACTTTAGGCTCGAGCTGAAAGCAGGCAGCAAGGGACATGGCAGAACCACTCACTCTGAAACAAGTTCTCGAACGCATGGGCAAAGCACTGTCTGCGCTCGAAAAAGCCGCCGATATGCGCGCCGAAAACGATCAGGTTTACGCCGAGGCGGAAGAGGAAGTGCAGCGCCTTAATGCCGACCGCTCGCGCCTTGCGCAAGAACTCGACAATTCTGAATCGCGCAGCGAGCGTTTGGCCGGGGCCAATCACGAAGTGTCGCGCCGCTTGGTCACCGCGATGGAAACCATCCGCGCCGTTCTTGATAGATAGGGTAAAAGTATATGGCTCAGGTCAGCGTTTCGATTGACGGCAAGATTTACCGCATGGCTTGCGATGAGGGTCAGGAACAACACCTCGAAGACCTCGCCACCCGCTTCGACCGCTATGTGACGCATCTGAAAGGCTCATTCGGCGAAATCGGCGACCAGCGCCTCGTCGTCATGGCCGGTATCATGGTGATGGACGAATTGGTCGAGCAGCAGAAAAAGCACAAAGGCCTTGAAAGTGAAGTCGAAACTCTACGCAAAACCCGTGATGAAGCCCTCTCCAAAGCCGACCGCAACGATATCGCGTTGACAACGGTGCTAGGCGAGGTGGCCGACCGGATTGAGAAGGTGGCAACGCGGCTTCAGCCGACTGTGGCAAGCATGGTATGAAGGCGCTGACGGCACCAAAATACTCTGAACTATAATTCGTTTG
>JANOYJ010000198.1:0-2855 GCA_031428815.1 Phyllobacterium sp. | reverse complement strand
CATAACCAAGAAAGAAAACAAGAACGCCGACAAAAATACCAATCAGCGAAATCGTCACCGAGCCGATCTGAAAACCCGTCAGCCCCTTAACAATCCAACCCCTTATATCCTCCCACTGAAAGCGCCATTGCAACAGAATGAGCGGAATGCCCCAAGCTAGAACCAGAAGATTGATTAGAACGCTGGTGACAACACCGATATGGCCGAGCATGACCGGCTCAACCTTGAGCCTCGCCGTCAGGTTCTGGCCCAATAGCGTATCGGCGAACGCCCCGTCCTCGGCCAACGCGCGCGCGCTTTGAAATCCGAGATACATGGTGACGATGATGGCACCGGTGACGACGATTTGCTGGGAAAAGAAGCGCGACAGGCCCACATAACCCAACGCCGCTGCCACCATTGGCAACAGGCCGAGCAGAATGAGAAAAAACTTGACCGCAGGCGGCCAGGATTGCGGTTTGCCTGTCTCTTCATTGGCCACAGGACTGATGAAGGCAATGACGACGATAAGAAGCCCAACCAGAACCGTCGCGACGAGCGACTTTGCGATGGTCAACGAAAGCGGCGAATCCAGCGTCTTGTTCAGAACCTCGCCGATGAAATCCAATCCCGTGACAAAAGCTGTTGCAGTAATCAGCCAAAGTAACATCCTGCCGGGGCGAGGTGCGACACGGATCAAGCGCCAGTTCGGCAGATCCGGCGAAAGGATGCCATTTGCCAAGCGATGAATAAAAAACACCACGGCGCAGACTTTGAAAAACGCGGTGATAGTTGGACGTACGTCTGATCGCAGGACGTTGAAATAATCGAAGAAAAAGTAAGTCGAAATTAGAAATACCGCAAAGGACACGGATGGAATAAGCGTTGACCAGAACCCGACAGATAACCGGCTGAGATAGGAAGGTTCGGTTATCTCCGCATCCCGGCGATACAATTGCCCAAACAATCGGCGACCACCGATTAAGATAATCGATGCCGCGAGCAGTGCAAAAAAAGTTGCGGCCAATATCGAATTGAATTTGAACTTCCAAACAAATTGCCACCAACTTTTAAGCTGGCGGATAAGCGCAGCCATTTCGCTTTCCGCGGCATCAGTAACCTCACCACCGAGCGCGAAGTTGACGTCCACTCTTTGCGAAAGGCTGTTGGTGAAAAGCGTCCGCCGCATCTCGGCCACACGGTCAATCTGCGTATTCACCTTGATCGAAATGTCTTCCGATGCGCCAAGGACAGAGTTGATCGCCTTTTTCTCATCTGCGAGCCTCTTGCGCTCATCCTGGACAACCGGAGATTCGGGGGTGTCAGACGACGCAGGAACGGGGCCAAGTTCGGCGAGACGCTTGTTAATTTCGCTGATCCGTGGCCGAAACGAAACCGCGACCTTGAGCACATCGGTTGCCATGCCGTCGAGGTCAACCTTCAGCTTCGCAAGCTCGCCGTCATCCTTCGCCAGTTCAACAACCCTTGGCACGATGACATCGACGCGTTTGGAAATACTATCGAGAAGTGCCTTTTGCTCATCTGTTGTTTGGGCAAAGGAAAAACTGGCCGAACCGACCAAGAGCCAAAGAACCGCCAAAAGTTTGATGATCAAAGAACGGGTAAAAATCATATGTGGAATCATGCTTCCAATTGAACTGGGTGAGCTGCTTCATACGCGGCGCATCCGCGCCCCACAAGCATCGCAACCGTGCCAAGATTACGACGGCGGAGCGTCGGTTTTAACTGACACGCACTGATGTGAATTGGGTAGCGTGGGAATACTCGACAAACGCTAGACCCGCCCCTAATCAACATCCCATGCAAAAATACTCCGCCTTTGCCCTGTTGAAAAACGCCTTGAGCGGCAATGCTCATTGGCAACGCGCTTGGCGTAAACCCGCGCCGAAACCCGCCTATGATGTCATCATCATCGGCGGCGGCGGGCATGGATTGGCGACGGCCTATTACTTGGCCAAGGAATTCGGCATTACGAATGTCGCGGTCCTTGAAAAAGGTTGGCTCGGCTCCGGCAATGTCGGGCGCAACACCACGGCGATCCGGTCGAATTATTTATTGAACGAAAATCAGCACTTCTACGAAGCGTCGATGAAAATGTGGGAAGGCCTGTCGCAGGAGCTGAATTACAACGTCATGTTCTCGCAACGCGGCGTCTTGAACATCGGCCATTCGCCTGCGCAGATGGACGCCTATGCGCGGCGCGGCAACCAGATGCGGCTGAACGGCATCGACGCCGAGCTATTTTCTAAGGAACAGGTGGCAAGCGCCCTGCCCGGCATCGATATGGGGCGCGATGCGCGATTTCCCATCGAAGGCGGCTTGATGCAACGCAGCGCCGGAACTGCCCGTCATGATGCGGTGGCGTGGGGCTATGCTCGAGCCGCAGACGCGCGCGGCGTTGACCTTATTGAAAATTGCGAAGTTACCGGCTTCCTGCGCGATGGCGACACGATCATCGGTGTAAAAACCACGCGTGGGGAGATCAAAGCAAAGAAAACGGCGGTCGCCGTCGCCGGTTCCACGGGTCTCGTCATGGCTTTGGCAGGTATTAAGACAATGCCGATTGAGAGCCATGTCCTGCAAGCGTTCGTCTCCGAGGGCCTGAAACCCATCATCGATACTGTCGCAACCTTCGGCGGCGGGCATCTCTATTTCGGCCAGACCGACAAAGGCGGATTGATTTTTGGCGGCGATATTGACGGCTACAATTCCTATGCCCAACGCGGCAACCTGCCGGTTGTTGAAGATGTGATGAGTGAATTCGTGGCGCTGTTTCCGAGTTTCACATCCTTGCGCGTCCTTCGATCGTGGGGAGGCATTGTTGATATGTCGATGGACGGATCGCCGATTATCAC
>JANOYJ010000197.1:0-3791 GCA_031428815.1 Phyllobacterium sp. | reverse complement strand
GTCGCGGCCTTGATCGTCGGTGCCAATCCAGTTGAAATTGCCGACCCGGCAGTTGGCATCTTCCATGCCAAGCGGATAGTTTTTGCACAACTCCGCCCGGTCCAGCAAAAATGCCGGCTTGGTCGGCGCGGAACCCGGCATCTCGTTGTTGACGGTTCGGTGCGAGTAGCGGATCGGCGGCCAGAGCGCCCAGCCGTTCGCGGCGATTTCATCTTGAATGATCGGGTCGCGATAATCGGTGACAGCAAAGAAGCCGCCGAACTTTTCCTCCGGGTAATCAACAAACACCGGCATCAAAAGCTCGCCTTTGTATGAGACCAAGATGGGCCGGTCATTGGCGATAAACTCGGACATCATGGCCGCAATGAACAGAAAGACAAATATCCACAGCGACCAATAGCCCCGCCGGTTTGCCTTGAAATTTTCCCAGCGACGCTTGTTGATGGGCGAAATGGAAAACCGCGAGGGTCTTGCGACTAAAGAGGTCAAACATCCCTCCTGTCGAAATCGATACGCGGATCAATCCATGTATAGGTGAGGTCGGATAAAAGCCCGACAACGAGACCCAGAAGTGAGAAAATATAAAGATTGGCGAACACCACCGGATAGTCGCGATTGAGCACGGATTCGTAGCCGAGGAGGCCAAGCCCATCCAGCGAGAAAATAGTTTCAATCAACAGCGAACCGGTAAAGAACGCCGAGATAAAGGCACCCGGAAAGCCGGCAATCACAATGAGCATCGCATTGCGGAAAACATGGCCATAAAGAACCTGCCGGTTATTGAGGCCCTTCGCCCGCGCGGTCACCACATATTGCTTGCGGATTTCATCAAGGAATGAGTTCTTGGTGAGCAATGTTGTCGTGGCAAAGGCTGATAAGACCATCGAGGCAAGCGGCAGGGCCAAATGCCAGAAGTAATCGACGATTTTCTCCGACCAAGTCAGCGTTTCCCAATTTTCTGACCAGAGACCGCGCAAGGGAAACCAGTCAAAAAATGAGCCGCCAGCAAAGAGAACAATGAGCAAAATGGCAAAAAGAAATCCCGGAATGGCATAACCGACAATGATGACGGCGCTTGTCCACACGTCAAAGCGCGATCCATCACGAACGGCCTTGGCAATGCCGAGCGGGATGGAAATGGCGTAGGATATAAGCGTCAGCCAGAGGCCTAGCGAAATCGATACCGGCATTTTCTGGATGATGAGGTCAATGACCGATACGTCGCGGAAATAACTTTCGCCAAAGTCAAACCGCGCATAATTCCAGACCATCAGGCCGAAGCGCTCAAGCGGGGGCTTGTCGAAACCGAATTGTTTCTCGAGGCTCGCGATAAATTCGGGGTCGAGGCCTTGGGCACCGCGATATTTTCCGCCGCTGTCGCCGCCATCCAGCCCATTATCGCCGCCGGCAAAGTCACTGCCAGAGCCGCCGATACGGTCCGTTGCCGAACTTGAATTGGTCAGATTGGCAATCACTTGCTCGACCGGACCACCGGGCGCAAATTGCACCACCAGAAAAGAAATTGCCATAATTCCGAGAATTGTCGGGATCATCAGCAGCAGACGTCGAAGAATATAGGCACCCATTACAGTGTGACTTCCCGTCTTTTCGTGGGCAATATATGGTGAGACAAACGTTCGGCCCCGGATTTAACCGCTCTAGTCTAGTGATTCGCGCATTTCATTTGGAATCGAGACAGAAGTCCGGCGCAAGCCTAAAACGTCGAGACTGGCTATTTGATTCTGGCGGCCTTTTCTGCGTCGTACCACCAGATATCGGGGAAAGCGAAGGAGAATTCCGGCAGTTTTTCCGGGCGGCTGAAGCGATCCCAATACGCGTAACGCTCAAATTGCGAATACCATTGCGGAATAACAAAGTGATTGGCGAGCAGAACTCGGTCAAGCGCATGCGTTGCCGTGATAAGCGACTTGCGATCACCAGCGAAAATCAGTTTGTCGATAAGCGCATCAACTGCCGGGTCCGATATCCCGGCATAGTTGCGCGAACCATCAAGCTTTGCCGCCTCCGATCCCCAATAGTTGCGCTGTTCATTGCCGGGAGAAAGTGACTGCCCCCAAGCCGTGCCGATCATGTCATAGTCAAATTTGCGGACCCGCTCCTCATAGGCGGAACTGTCCAACATGCGAAATGAGAGTTTAATGCCGATCCGGCCGAGATTGGTTTGATAAGGCAGAACATAGCGCTCACCGATGGGAGAATAATCAAGATAGTCGATTGTGAACGGCTCGCCAGTCTTTTCGTTGACAAGTGTGTTACCTTTTAACACCCATCCCGCCTCGTTCAAAAGACGCAGCGCCTCGCGGAAATTGCCGCGCATTTTATCATTATCGCCGCCGACCGGGTTTTCGTAAACCTTGGTGAAAACTCCTTCCGGAACTTTACCGCGCAGGGGCTCGAGCAGCGCCAATTCATCACTGGTAGGAAGGCCGGAAGACGCCAGCGCAGTGCCGGCGAAAAAGCTGTTAATGCGCTGGTAAATCCCGAAAAACGCGTTGCGATTGGTGGTTTCAAAATCGAAGGCAAGGCCGAGCGCCTCACGAACCCGAACGTCTTTGAACTTGTCCCGCCGCATGTTCGGAACAAAGGCCTGCATCACGCCGGAGCTTTTGCGGGGAAACTCTTCGAGTTTGATAAAGCCTTTGTCGCGGGCGGGAAGATTTTCATAGCCGGTCGCCCAATTCTTGGATGACCGCTCAAACCGGTAATCATAGGCATCGCTTTTAAACGCTTCGATCATCACCGTTTCATCCCGGTAAAGGTCAAAGCGCGTCTCGTCGAAATTGTTCTTGCCAACATTCACATTGAGGTCATTGCCCCAATAATCCTTGACGCGCTCATAAGTGACGAATCGGCCTGCCTCGAAACTCTTGATCTTGTAAGGTCCAGAGCCGAGCACGGGTTCCAGCGTCGTTGATCCGATGTCGCGTTGCTTGCCTTTGGCATCTTTGCCCTCCCACCAATGTTTAGGCAGCACTTGGAGTTGGCCCATGATGTGCGGCAGCTCGCGATTGCCCTTAACATCGAATGTGAATGTCACCTCGCGATCACCCGATTTCTCAGCTTTTGTGACGTTCTGATAATAGTATTTAATCTGTGGATTGAGTTCCGTGCCGTTCTGGAAGCTCCAGATAACATCATCGACTGTGACGGGTTGCCCATCATGCCATTTTGCCTTTGCATTGATGCGAAACGTCACGGACGAGAAGTCATCGGGATATTTAGTCGCCTCTGCCAAAAGCCCGTACTGCGAGGAAATATCGAGTTCATCAAGCGACCCGGTCATAAGCGTTTCATAGACGTCTGAAAGGCCCGGCGCGACCTCGCCCTTGCTGAGGATGGGGTTGAAACTATCATAGGAGCCGAGCTGAGCGAGCCGCACGACGCCACCTTTGGGCGCGTGCGGATTGACATAATTGAAATGTGAAAACCCGGATTCATAGCGCGGCGCACCGGTCAGAGCTGAGCCATGAACCCAATCCTGCGCAAAGCTTGTCGCGTGGGATGCAAGCAGAAGAGAAAGCGCAGCAACAAACCGGCGTGTCAGCAAAATCATATCAGGGCCTCGCAAAAGCATATTGAAGCAGAATGTAAGCAGCCCGCCAATACGCAAGTTATTGCAGAAACAAAAACGGCTGGAAACAAGTTCCAGCCGCATTGTATTCAAATCAAATTGATGGGGTTCAAGGCAGAGCAGCTGGACTATCCGAAAGGCCGCGCATATAAGCGATCAAATTCGCGCGTTCGTCAGGCTTCTTCAAGCCGGCAAAGCC
>JANOYJ010000196.1:0-3311 GCA_031428815.1 Phyllobacterium sp. | reverse complement strand
CCCGCGTTGCGGAAATTGAAGCGCTCGGCCTTAACGCCTCCAATGTCACCTATGACGCCGCTTTTGGTCGCCCGTTGGATTACTATACTGGCTTGGTTTTCGAAATCCGGGAGCGGGCCCCCGCCAGCGCCGAGCAAAGCGAGAAGCTTAAGGGCGGGGCAAACAATGCAGCACTTGCCGGCGGCGGGCGATACGACCGGTTGCTCACATTGCTCGGCGCGGAAAAGCCCATTCCCGGCGTCGGCTTCTCGCTTTGGCTTGACCGGCTAGAGGAGCTGGCATGAGCATCATTCTCGCTATTCCCTCCAAGGGCCGCATGAAGGACGATACGATTGCCTGTCTTGCCAAGGCCGATATCGATATTCTGCCGTCCAAGGACGCCCGCGCTTACCGTCTGAAAGTCAAAGGTCGCGACGACATTGAAATCGCTCTGATGTCAGCGTCAGAAATCGCCCGCGAGCTCGTTGCGGGATCGATAGATCTCGGCGTGACGGGCGAAGATCTGGTGCGCGAATCCGCTGCGGATTGGAACACCAAAATGTCGGTCGCAGCACATTTAGGTTTTGGCAAGGCCGATGTCGTCGTCGCTGTGCCGGATCATTGGCATGATGTGGAGAGCATGGCCGATCTCGACGATGTCGCCGCCCATTTCCGCCACCGCCATGGCCGGCGTCTGAGGATCGCCACAAAATATTGGCGGCTGACGCAAGGTTTTTTCAGCCAGAAGCACGGCATTCAGGTCTATCAAATTGTCGAAAGTCTGGGCGCCACTGAAGGTGCCCCCGCGGCGGGTCTCGCTGATCTGATTGTGGATATTACCTCGACCGGTTCAACGCTTGTGGCGAATAATTTGAAGATATTGTCCGACGGCGTGATTTTGAATTCAGAGGCTTGTTTGGTTCAGTCGTTAAAAGCGCGGGATCAGGCAACCGATGCCGCCATAACAAGCATTATTGCATCTGTGACAAAAGCAGCTTGAGGCAGACCTTATCTATCTGCCTGCTTCTTTGGACGCAACGATGCCGCTCACCCACCAAATGAGTGCGGTAATAAGCGCCGCCGCATATCCGTCAATGGCATAGTGCCAGCCGAGATGTACGGAGCCGACAAAGATGAGGAATGCGTAAAGCGCCGCCGCTGCGGCCAGCCATTTGTTCACATGCCTTGCGGCAAGGAATAGGAGCACACAAATAGCATTATGCATCGACGGCATCGCGGAGATACCGCTCACAAGCGAACCGGAGCTGTCAACATGACTTTGCCAAAGCGCGTCCCGCACCGAGATCGCCTGCAAGGGTGATTGGGCATTTACTTCGTTAAGGTGAGCCATAAGCGCCGTGAATTCAGAGACACCGCCATACTGCACATCGTAAAATATCGGCCCTACTGACGAGAAACCTGTGGCTAAGGCGCAGCCGATAACAATCCAAAGAAGCGCGTAGCTCAGGAGGAACCTGTGCCGAAATATGCTGTTGCCCGGGGAAGTGGCGGCAACGGCCGCGGCGGCAAAAGTGACGAGAAACCACAAATAGTAAATTTTATCGATGAGCACAGTGAATGTGCCGTAGCCGGTGATCTCAGCCAGTGTTTTCCAAGGTGAAAATCCGAAATGAAACGCCCGATCCAGCTGCGCAAACGCGGGATCCCACGTGTATGCGTTGAGTTCCGGAATGTGTGACTTAAAGCTTGGAAAGGTGAATGTGAAAAGCGCGATTAAAACAATTGTTGGCGTGGCCCTATAAAGGTTCGCCAGAAAAAAAATGTTTCTAAAGCCGTGATCGATGGCCTTGTTTAGTGATTTTTTCACGAATAACGCCACGATGATGTGGGCCATAAGAGCGTAAATATGCGACAAAACAACAAACGTGAGGAACTGTAGGACAACGGGAAGCATCAAAAGGTCAGGATTGGGCAGCAGTACATTGCCAGTTATGACGAACGCCAATGAGAGCAAAATGAACGCGCGCTGCCCGCCACATATCCGGACAAAAACCTGCCATGCGCACCAAGCGGACCGAGAATGAGTGCCGACGACCTGCTCCGACATATCTTCCGGCCCACCGTTTAGTCGGTTGCACGCTACAGGTGGTTTCTTAAGACAAAATAAAGCCCGCAAAGAAGCGGGCTTTAAGATGTCTGAATGGTTAAAAGCGTTGCGATCAGCCGCGCTTGGCGTCAACCGACCATGCGCCTGCGCCTGCTGCTGCTAGAGCGAGGAAGCCACCGGCAAGGCCGAGGTTCTTGAACAGCATGGTCATCTGCATTTGGTCAGCAGGGTTGAAGTGGAACACCAGAGCGGTGAACACGCAAAATGCTGCAAGCGCCAATGCGGCATACTTGGTCTGAAACCCAACCAGAATTGCAATGCCGGCAACGACTTCGAATATCGCGGCGCACCAAGCCAAAAGGGTTGCTGCCGGCAGGCCGACGGATCCGATATAGCCTGCTAGGCCTTCAATGCCACTGAATTTGGAAATTCCGGCAGGGATGAAAACGGCGGCAAGCAAAATACGGGATACCAAGAGGAGAAGTGCGTTAGACATGTTGATTCCTTTCAAAGTTGAAAGGTCTGGTAACCCATGTCGTTGTTAATTAAAACACTCCCACAAAAGACAATTCGTCACGAAAATGTGAACAATCAACCGGGTTGCGTCATGTTGGCCGGAACGACCAGCGCCTCATATTCCGCCTCAGAGACCAACCCGGTCGCCAGTGCCTCTTCACGCAAAGTCGTGCCATTCTTATGCGCTGTCTTGGCAATTTTGGCCGCCGCGTCATAGCCGATCTTTGGCGCGAGCGCGGTCACCAGCATTAGAGACCGGTCAAGCGCCGCCTTGATATTGTCCTCCCGCGCCTCGATGCCGGTGACGCAATTATCGGTGAATGAAATCGCCGCATCGCTCATCAATTGCACCGATTGCAGAAAATTATAGGCCATGAGCGGATTATAGACATTGAGCTCAAAATGACCTTGGCTCCCCGCGAAAGTAATTGCGGCATTATTGCCGAATACCTGCACACAGACTTGAGTGAGTGCCTCGCACTGTGTCGGATTGACCTTGCCGGGCATAATCGACGAGCCGGGTTCATTTTCCGGAAGTTGAAGTTCACCAAGGCCGGAGCGCGGGCCGGAGCCGAGAAAGCGGATGTCATTGGCAATTTTGAATAGCGCCGCCGCCGCCGCATTAATCCCCCCATGCGAAAACACCATCGCATCATGCGCGGCCAACGCTTCAAATTTGTTAGGAGCGGTGGTGAAGGCGAGACCGGTGATCGAAGCGATCCGCTCCGCCACCTTTTCCGCGAATCCG
>JANOYJ010000195.1:0-1755 GCA_031428815.1 Phyllobacterium sp. | reverse complement strand
ATGCCTTTGATGGCGTCGCGCAAACTTGCATCTGTCACGTAAACCTGCGGTGCCGCCTCCAATGACGAGCCGATGCGCTTGGCGGCGCGTTCGAGCTCCAAGGCACCTGTCACCACGCGGCGGACGTTTTTCACGCTCTTCCACTTTTCAGCCAAAGCATCATTGCGCCAGTTGGCAGGAACATCCGGGAACTGTTCCAGATGCACAGAGGTCTTGTCCGGATAGCGGGCAAGCCAAGCCTCTTCCGTCGTGAACGGCATCAACGGCGCGGTCCATCGTGTCAGGCAATTGAACAGGTGGCGCACGACCTCGATGCTCGCCTTGCGTTTGGCGCTGGATGGCGCGTCGCAATAAAGCGCGTCTTTGCGGATATCGAAATAGAAGGCCGAGAGTTCGACCACCATGAAATCCATTAGCGCCTTGGTGACGCGGCGGAATTCGAACTCGTCGAAACCCTTGCGCACCTGTTCGTCCAGTTCAGACAGGCGGTGGAGCATCAATTGCTCCAGTTCCGGCATGTCGGCAATGGGCGTAACATCGCCTTGGTCATGCGCCAGCGTGCCGAGCATCCAGCGCAGCGTGTTGCGATACTTGCGATAGGCGTCCACGGCGGTTTTCAGGATTTCCGGCCCGATGCGCAGGTCTTCTGAATAATCGGACGAGACGACCCAAAGGCGCAAAATATCCGCGCCGGAGTTTTTGATGACTTCTTGCGGGGTCACGACATTGCCCAAAGATTTGGACATTTTGCGCCCGTCTTCAGCCATGACGAAGCCATGCGTCAGCACGGCGTCATAAGGCGCCCTGCCCCGAGTGCCGCAGCTCTCAAGAAGAGAGGAATGGAACCAGCCGCGATGCTGGTCGGAGCCTTCGAGATAAAGATCGGCCGGCCATTTAAGATCGGGGCGCTCTTCCAGACAAAACGCATGTGTGCAGCCGCTGTCGAACCAGACGTCGAGAATGTCGCGGACCTGTTCCCAATTGTCCTGATCGTCGACCAATCCATCGAGGAAGCGGGCTTTTGCACCGGGCTTGTACCAAGCATCCGCGCCTTCGACCGCAAACGCGGCCATGATGCGGTCCGCGAGTTCTTGGGACGCATTGAAGCCTTCGCCGGGGATGACGGCGCCGGTCTCCTTGTGGCGGAACACCGAGATCGGGACACCCCATGCGCGTTGGCGCGACAACACCCAGTCCGGGCGTTGTTCGATCATAGCGTTCAGGCGGTTTTTGCCAGCGGCAGGCACGAAGCGGGTGGCCTCGATGGCAGCGAGCGCAGTTGAGCGGAGGGTGCCGCCGATGGCCGCTGTGTCCTTGTCCATATGCACAAACCATTGCGGCGTGTTGCGAAAGATGATCGGTTTTTTCGAGCGCCAAGAATGCGGGTATTCATGCTTGACGCGGCCACGGGCAAAGAGATTGTTCTGCGCAATGAGAGCTTTGATGACCGCATTGTTCGCGCCGCCCTTTTTGCCGGTGCTGTCGAGTACAAACTCGCCCTCAAAGCCGGGGGCGTGATCGGTGTAGGAGCCGTCGTCCGCGACGGGGAACGGGATCGACGGGTCGATGCCCATTTCCTCCAGCGCGCGCCGCGAAGACACCCAGATTTCAAAGTCGTCGCGACCATGGCTTGGCGCGGTGTGGACGAAGCCGGTGCCAGCATCCTCGGTGACGTGCGGGCCTTCTAGGAGGGGGACAGTGAAGGAATAGAAGGGGTTGAACTTGGCGAGCGGGTGAGCGCAGCGTACGTGAGCT
>JANOYJ010000194.1:0-2033 GCA_031428815.1 Phyllobacterium sp. | reverse complement strand
CAATCCCGCCTCATTGCAGATTTCGGCGAAAGCATAAGCGGTGAGCGGTGTGTGCTCAGCAGGTTTCAAAACCACCGTGCATCCGGCAGCGAGCGCGGGCGCGACTTTCCATGCCAGCATGAGAAGCGGGAAGTTCCATGGAATGATCTGGCCGCAAACACCGGCGGCGACATGGTTCGGAAACTGCTCATCGCGCAACTCCGCCCAACCGGCATGATGGTAAAAGTGCCGCGTGACCAGAGGAATGTCGATGTCCCGGGTTTCGCGGATGGATTTTCCGTTATCGATTGTTTCGAGCACCGCCAAAAACCGTGCATGTTTCTGCACTTGCCTTGCCAGTGCATAGAGATGGCGGGCGCGTTGATTGCCGGTGAGCGCGGACCATTTCTTCAACGCAACACCTGCGGCAGCCACGGCAGCATCGACATCCCTGCTCGAGCCAATCGCGACCTCACCCAACACATCGCCATTGGCCGGGTTCATTGCCTTGAACGTCTTCGACCGTCCAATCGAAGTGAACTTGCCATTGATGAAATGACCAAAGCCTGCTTTGTGACCGGCAAGCCATGTTTTTACATGGCTGTCCTCTTCCGGTGCCGGACCATATTCCATGCTTTTCAAAATATCTGTGATCGTGTTCATGACGGTCTCTCAGGCAATGCCGTGGCGGTCGGAGGCGGAATAGCGACCCGTCACATAATGTTCGATTTGGCGCTCGATATCGCCCAGCAAACCGCTCGCGCCCATGCGGAACAGATCGGGCTTGAGATAGGCGTCGCCCAGCTCTTCCTTCATCAAGGTGAGCCAAGCCAACGCGTCTTTCGCCGCACGGATACCACCTGCAGGTTTGAAGGCGACGTCAAAGCCGGTGTGCTCGTGATAGTCGCGAATAGCGCGCAACATGGTGAGACCAACGGGAAGCGTCGCGTTAACGCCTTCCATACCGGTCGAGGTTTTAATGAAATCCGCGCCCGCCATCATCGCCACCATTGAGGCTTTGTAGACATTGGTCAGCGTTTTTAATTCGCCGGTCGCGAGAATGGTTTTTAGGCTTGCGGACCCACACGTCTCGCGCATCTGGCGCACTTCATCGTAGAGGGCGTTCCAATTGCCGGTCAGAACATGGGCGCGGCTGATGACGATGTCGATCTCATCCGCCCCTTCACCCACAGCATAGGTGATTTCGGCGAGACGTTGCGGCAGGGGAGTGAGGCCCGATGGAAAGCCGGTGGCGACGGAGGCCACCGGCACGTTGGTGCCGCGCAGGGCTTTGGCGGCGGTTGCGACCATGGCTGGATAGACACAGACCGCGCCGGTATGAAGATCGTAATCACCAAGACCAAGCGCTGCTTTCAGATCATCCCGCAAGGGATGCCGTGCCTTGGCACAGAGCCGCTCGACGCGACCCGGCGTATCGTCGCCCGCCAGCGTCGTGAGGTCGATACATTCAATGGCCCGGATCAGCCATGCGGCTTGATACGCCTTCTTCACCGTGCGCCGCGTCGTGATGGTTGCCGCGCGGCGTTCGGCGGCGGAGAGGTTTACATCCATCGCATCAAACCATTCCGGCGACAGGCGTGTGCCGTCGTTGCGCGGGCGCAGGGGTTTGGTGACGACAAGCGAATGGTCGTGATCGACGGCCATTTTCACCGGGCTGGTTTCCGTTTTCATCTTCCTAGCCAATGTTCTTCACCGCGCCGCGAATGATGGCAGCAAGACGCTTGCCACCGAGCGGGGCCATCTCCTTGGTTTCCTGATGCGAGAGTTCCTCCCCGGTCATACCGGCGGCAAGATTTGTGACAACTGAACAAGCAGCTACTTTCATGTCGAGGAACCTCGCGAGAATGACTTCCGGCACAGTGGACATGCCGACCGCGTCCGCGCCAAACACCCGCGCCATGCGTATTTCGGCGGGCGTCTCAAATGAGGGTCCTGAGAACCACATATAGACGCCTTTCGACACATCAATTTTTGCGGCTCTTGCCGCGTCTTCCAATGCTTTGCGCATGTCGCTGTCATAGGCATTGGTGAGG
>JANOYJ010000193.1:0-2081 GCA_031428815.1 Phyllobacterium sp. | reverse complement strand
GACTTTTGCCTTGGCGATACCGGGTCAATGTTTGGCCATTCACCCAAGCCTGTCGCAAAAGCTATCCGCAAACAGTCAGGCAACGGCCTCACCTACATGTTGCCGACAGAGGACGCGCTTGAAGTAGGCAAGCTCTTGGTTGAGCGCTTCGGACCGTTCCAATGGCAGATCGCCACCACCGCGACGGATGCCAACCGTTTTGCGCTACGCGTTACCCGCGCAGTGACAGGACGGAAGAAAATTCTGGTATTCAATGCCTGCTATCACGGCACCGTTGAGGAAACTTTTGTGCGGCTTGAGCGCGGCAAGACAGTTCATCGTCCCGGTTTGGTGGGTCAAGCGGTTGATCTGACAGAAAACACTGTCGTCGTTGAATTCAACGATATTCCCACATTGGAAAAGGCGCTCTCTCGCAAGGACATCGCCTGTGTCATCACCGAGCCGGTCTTGACCAATTCCTGCATGGTGCTGCCTGAGCCGGGCTTTCACCAGGCGCTGAGACGGTTGACACGCGAAACAGGCACGTTGCTGCTGATTGACGAGACGCATACAATTTCCAGCGGACTTGGCGGCTATACGCGGACGCATGGTTTGGAGCCGGATATTTTCGTGCTCGGCAAACCCGTCGCAGGCGGCGTTTCGGCATCGATTTGGGGCTTGAGCCAAGGGGTGGCGGCAAGGTTCATGGAAACCGAAAAGACACGGGCCTCCGGCCATTCCGGCATGGGCACGACGCTTTCCGCCAACCCGCTGCAATTTGCCGCCATGCGCGCGTGCCTTTCTGACGTGATGACCAAGGGGAATTATGCCCATATGGACGCACTGGCGCATATTCTTGAAACCAAGCTCGCCAAGATCATCAAGAAACGTGAACTGCCATGGCATGTCGCCCGTGTCGGGGCGCGGGTGGAGTTTATCTGCGCGCCCGGTCCTCTGCGCAATGGCACTGAATCCGAAGCTGCGCACCAACCGGAACTTGAAAAATGCATTCACTTGGCGCTGCTCAATCGCGGCAGCCTCATTGCACCTTTCCATAACATGATGCTGATTTCACCCGTGACCACCCGAAAACAGGTGGACCGTTTGGTCCGCAATTTCGCTGACGTCACACGAATTTTGACCCACTGAGTAAATGATATGCAATCTCCTTCCGGTTCGACCACACAAGAAGCAAAGACGTTTCTCGACGCCAATCCCGATATAGAAGCGGTGGATATTGTTCTCACCGATTCAAACGGCATTGGCCGTGGAAAGATTGTACGCCGTCATGAGTTGATGCCGATTTATGAAAGCGGTCGGCATTTTCCAATCTCTATCCTCGGGCTCGATATTACCGGCGAAGACGTTCACGAGACCGGCCTCATCTGGGATTCCGGCGATGGCGATCTGCGCGCTTGGCCTGTTCCCGGCACCTTGGCCCGCATTCACGGCACAAGTCCCGCCCGCGCCGAAGTCTTGATGTCGATGTATTCGCTCGATGGTGTGCCGATGTCTTCCGACCCGCGCCATGCTCTCAAGCGTCAGGTCGAAGCATTTGCCAAGCAAGGCTTGCGGCCCGCAGGCGCGTTTGAACTTGAGTTCTTTCTTCTGTCGAATGAGCGCGATGCCAACGGTCAAGTTCAGCCGGCAGCGGCGGTTTTGGACGGGCGCAAGAGCGGCAAGACGGAGGTCTATTCCGTCGATCATTTGCACGGCATGGAACCGTTGTTTTCTGATATTTATGCCGGAGCAAAGTCGGCCGGCATTCCCGCCGAAACCCTGATTTCCGAATATGCGCCGGGCCAGTATGAGCTGACACTGCATTACCGCGAAGATGTCATGCAGGCGGCGGATGATCTGATCCGCCTAAAGCGGCTGGTGCGCGCGCAGGCGCGACGGCGCAATGTGACGGCGTGTTTTATGGCAAAACCCATCGCCGACTATGCCGGTTCCGGCATGCATTTTCACGTGTCGCTGATGGACGAGGCGGGACACAATATTTTCATCGAGGGACAAGAAGGCGTCTGGTCGCCGATGATCCTCAATGCGCTGGGTGGTCTGAAAGCGACAATGAGCGAGAGCATGCTGGTCTTCGCTCCGCA
>JANOYJ010000192.1:0-8007 GCA_031428815.1 Phyllobacterium sp. | reverse complement strand
TTCGGCCCTAGAGCCGCAGGCCTTGTACAGGTTGTCTTCATCTCGACAAATTTGCCGGTCTCACCAGATTTTAGAATACCGGTCATCACCTCGACACCGTGCAGGGTGCGTTCCAGTGAGCAGCGATAGTCACGCTTTTCCTGAATGCCGATCACCATGTCTGCGAGACCAGCTGTCCGATAATTCGCCATCGCACCTTGCGGATGCTCTTGGTTCGGAATGCCGAACGGATGATCCCATGCCTCTAAAGCTTCAGCCGGACCATTACGCTTGGTAGCGAGAACCTCGCCGCCGAAGAAGTTCGGGTCCGGTACATAAAGCGAGCCCTCCGAACCATAAAGCTCCATATTGGCATGACGATGCGCGAAGACATCCCATGAGGCGGAAAGTGTCACTGTGGCACCGCTTGCGAACTCGAGCAGAGCATGAACATTTGTTGGCGTCTTAACCGGCACTTCCTGTCCCGCACGTGGCTCACTGACAATCTTGCGCGTCTGTTGCGGCGTTGATGTGAGCGCTACAACGCGCTTCACCGGGCCGATCAGATTGATAAGATTGGCGACATAATACGGTCCCAAATCAAGGACCGGACCGCCGCCGGGGAGATAAAAGAAATCCGGATTTGGATGCCAATGCTCCATGCCGAAATTCATCACATGCGCGGTGCCGGAGGTGATCGTGCCGACCGTGCCATCGTCAATCGCCTTGCGGGCCAGTTGATGCGCGCCGCCGAGGAATGTGTCCGGCGCACAGCCGACTTTCAAACCTTTTTCATCGGCGAGCTTCTTCAGCGCCAAGCCTTCTTTCAGCGAAAGCACCAAGGGCTTTTCCGAATAAACATGCTTGCCCGCCTTCAGAATTTTCACCGAGACCGGATAATGCGCGGCAGGGATTGTCAAGTTGACCACGACATCAATGTCGGGGTTTTTGAGGAGATTACCAACGCTCTGCGCCTTGATACCAAACTCCTTGGCGCGCGCTTTGGCAGCCTTCATGTTCACATCCGCACAGGCGCGGATTTCCAATCCGCGAAACAGCGGCGCAAGTTTGAAATAGGATGCGGAAATATTACCGCAACCAATGACGCCGACACCCAAAACTTTTGACATATCAATCTCCTCAGAAGGCTTTCGCCGCTTCAAATGAACGTTGGGCGAAACGTGTCGTATCGCCCGGCTTGTCATGTTCCATCACGTAGTACAGCACGCGCGTCTTTTTCAGCGCCGCAAAAATCGGCTTCCAATCGACGGTGCCATGGCCGACGTCGGACCATCCGTCTTCATCGGCATTCTTACCCTTCGGCGCAATGTCTTTGATGTGAACGGCGCTGATGTTTTGCGCATATTTCTTGATGAATTTCACCGGATCGCCGCCACCGCGTATAACCCAGGCAATGTCCATTTCCCATTCCAGCATGGGCGCAGCTTTGAACATATATTCATGCGGCGTCTTGCCATCAGGAAGCGCCACGAACTCAAAATCATGATTGTGCCAACCAAAGCCAATACCTTCAGCGCGATAGGCCGTGCCAAGCTTGCCGAGACGGCGACCAAAAGCTTTCCAGCCTGCAGCATCGGTCGGGCGATCATCTGCACCGATATGCGGGCAATATATGTGGCGCACGCCAAGGGTATGAGCAAGTTTCAACACGCCCTTCTTATCCTTCTCGAGCATATCAAGCCCGCAATGCGTCGTCGGCATTGTCAGTCCGTTTGCATCCAGCATGGCGCGGAGATTTTTAGGATCATCCAGAATACCGCCATAACCTTCGACTTCGCGGTAACCGGTCTTGCCGAGAAGTTCCAGCGTGGCGCTTAGCGGTGGATGATTGCGGGCGGAATAGAGTTGAAATGAAAGGCGTTTAGGCATGCGAATTTCCCTTCGTCAGGTGTTGGATGCGGCTTATTTCAGCCATGTGTCATAGTCGGATACCAAGAGATGCACCGGCTTTTGGTCCTCAGTGATATTGGCGAAACGGCCGATAGGCATTTCAAAAACATTGTCGTTGAGATCATCATTGACTGTAGAAACCTCACCGATCAGAACATCATCGCCCTCGCCCCAAAAGGCGTGCCAGACACCCGGCAACAGCGTGACGCTTTCACCGGGATTGAGGCCAAGACGTCCACCGGCAGGCAGCTTACGGATCGTACCGTCGGTCGGCACGGAGACTTCAGCATGACGGTCAATCGAGCCATCAGGATTGGACATGAAGAGTTCCAGCACAAGCTTACCGCCGCCGCGATTGATAATGTCCTCGGCCTTCAAATCATGCCGGTGCATGGGTGACAGCTGATCCATGCGCGAGATCATGATTTTCTCGGCATAAAGCATACCGCGCCCATGCGCCAAATCTTTCACATCGCCATTGCGCACGGTGAACAGGAACAGGCCGAGCTCATCAAATTTTTCCTGACCATAGTCAGTGATGTCCCAACCCAAACGGTTCGCTGTAATGCCCGAGCCGCCTCTGGTCTTCGCCTTCATGTCTTCGGGCGACCAATAGGCGAAGGGTGGCATGATATAGCCGAACGAGCGGATGAACGCGTCGGCTTTGAGCAGGATTTCGTTGACTTCCGAGCGGTTCATAAAGTGCTCCTGAGGCTTTGGGTCAATCTAGTTTTTGCCCGCAAATGAGGAATAAAGATCGCGAACGATGAGGGATTTTGCGGCACGACTGGCGACCTCTGAACTCGCGGCGGTAAATGTGATCTGCTTAGCATGTCCGGGAATAAGGACAAAAGCACTGTCTGAAAAGTGCCCCTCTTCCTCGCATTCCGGCACCACGAAAAGCGCCAGCTTTTTGGAAGAAAGCGACAGAGTTATGACTGCGCCATCAGTTGTCACATCCGTCTTGATTTTTGCGTCTTTAATGTCGAGCGCCTTGTAGGGCTTCGGCGAAAAATGTCCCTCGCCGCTCATGCCATTCGATGCCTTGAACCGATAGAGCAAAATATCGCCGTCGCTGATGTCGCTCGCCACCAGCCATGACAATTCCGCAGAACGATCAGGGGAAACCAGACCTTCTATCGTCGACAACGCTTTCGCCACACCCGACGGTGCGACGGAGAAAGTCTCGACTTCGATGGTGACCTCCTCATTCGTATCATTGACACCGACAAGCCGTATCGCCGCGCCATCGGGCGAGGGTATTGCTGAGACCGTCACGGGCCGGAAGAATTCGCGTGTCATATAGTGCAGCGATTTCCACGAGCCGCCATGATTGAGGCTTGCCCAGGACGCGACCGGCCATGTGTCATTAAGCTGCCAGACCAGCGTGCCCATACAATGCGGTTTGAGCGAACGCCAATAGTCGACGGCGGTCTTAATGGCCAGGCCTTGCTGGACTTGGCTGAGATAAACAAAATTGCCGAAATCCATCGGAAAGCGGAAATAGCGGAACATCGTTTCCGCTATACGTGCATTGCCACCGGCATTCTTCTGATGGCTCTCCATGACGGGCGAGGCAATATTTAGATCATCGCCGCTGGCAAAACTCCGCGCGATGTTAAGCGACGTAAAGGACTGGAAACCGAACTCCGAACAGAAGCGCGGACGCACATCCCGGTAATGCGAAAAGCTCTTACCCTCATGCCAGACGCTCCAAAAATGCATATCGCCGGAGGTGTCATCGTGCCACGCATCCCCGAAGGACAAAACACCCGGCGACGGGCTCGACGGCCACCAATTCGCATCCGCATCGGCAGCATGCATGGCTTCTTCAATGGTCCGGTTCAAGCGGTCGTAGGAAACCAGATAACGGTCGCGATCCTTGCGCGATTCTTCAAACCAAGTCAGCGCGCCGATGAGCTCATTATCGCCGCACCAGAGCGCCATTGAAGCATGATGATTGAGGCGGCGGACTTGATAATCCACCTCAAGCTTCACCTCATTCAAAAACGCCGGTGTCGAGGGATAGAGCGAGCAGGAATACATGAAATCCTGCCAGATCATCAGACCGAGACGGTCACACATGTCGTAGAAGAAATCCTGCTCGTAATACCCGCCGCCCCAGACGCGGATCATGTTCATATGCGCATCGACGGCCGACTGTAACAGGCGTTCGGTCAATTCCGGCGTCGCGGCAGACGGCAATGCATCAGCCGGAATCCAATTGGCACCGCGGCAGAAAATCTCGCGCCCATTGACCTTGAACGCAAACCTGTTGCCCACCTCATCGGGCTCCGCGATCAGTTCGATTTTTCGGATACCGATGGAGCGGCGCTCCACTTGCCCTTCGAGCGATACGTCGAGCGGATAAAGATGTTGCGCACCATGACCGGCAGGCCACCACAGTTCCGGCTGGTGAATTTTGAACTCAACAGACGAGACGTTCGAGCCGATCCGGCAGTCCAGTTCGACATGGCGACGTTCACCATCAAAGGACAGCGCCAACTTAGCCTTGCCGTTACTCATTGCATCAAGTGTGACCGCCACCCGCACAATGGCCGCGCTGAAATCTGCCGCGATGTCTTGGAACACTTGGACGTGCTCAATCCGGGCAACAGCTCTGCGTTTCAGTTCGATTTTTCCATAAAGCCCCAAGGGCGCAATGGCGATGTTCCAGTCCCAACCGAAATGACATTGCGGCTTACGCAACATATTGACGTTGGGAATCGGGCAATTGTCTTTGCTATAGGGCACAAAAAACGGCTGGCTCTTTTGCAAAGCGGCGGCTGCCGCAATGCTGGAGCGGAAGGTTATGTCAATGCGGTTGGAGCCGGATTTCAACGCATGCGATACGTCGGGTCGATAGCGGCGAAAACAATTGGCGGCTTCAAGCACTGGGACATCATTGACGCGAATTTCGGCGACAGTGTCGAGATAGTCAATGTCAAGATACCAGCCCTCGCCCATCTCCGTAGTAGGAAGCTCAAACTCCCGGCTCAGCGTCCAATCCGCAGCAGCCACCCACTGCACCAAAGACTCATTGCGGCCAATATAGGGGTGCGGGATAATTGCCGCCGCGACCAGCGCCGAGTGCACGTCTCCCGGCACCGTCATCATCGCCGAGTGCTGGCCGCCTATCTCAGCAAGGTGCCATTGACCGGCGAGGTCAATAGCATCAACAGGCACCTCTAATGCAATATTCATGTCCTGGGACCGTTAAGTTTGCCCGGCAGACCTAAAGCCGGTCGGTCGAGACTTCATCAAAAACAGAGGCAAGCCCGACACGAAAGCGTATCTTCACCGCCTCGTCGGGCTTGTAATGTTCGCTGGATTCAACTCGCGCTGAAATCACTTGTCCGCCAAACTTCAGCCAGACCAAACTATCTGAACCCATCGGTTCGACAAGCTCAACCACGGCGTCAAAAGCCTGAGACATGCCCTTCTCCTCACGCCCGTTTAACTTAATGTGTTCGGGACGCGCACCAAATACCGCCTTGGCATCACCCGCGATGGGGCCGGACGCTTCATAGTCGCTCAGATCAAGATCACCGCCGGCGATCCGCAATGTGGCAGACTTGCCTGAACCGACGATTTCGCTCTTGATGAAGTTCATCGACGGAGACCCGATAAAGCTGGCGACATAGAGGTTCTTTGGACGGTTATAGATCGTCATCGGATCGTCAAGCTGCTGGATGACACCACTGCGCATAACAGCGATGCGATCAGCCAAGGTGAGCGCCTCGATCTGATCGTGCGTCACATAGATCATCGTATTGCCAAGACGTTGATGCAGACGCTTGATTTCCACGCGAAGTTCCGCACGCAGTTTGGCATCAAGGTTGGAAAGCGGTTCGTCAAATAAGAACACATCCACATCGCGCACCAGCGCACGGCCAATGGCCACACGCTGACGCTGACCGCCGGAAAGCGCGGTCGGCTTGCGTTGCAGGAATGGCTGTAATTGCAGAATTTCAGACGCACGCGTCACACGCTTGTCAATTTCGTCCTTGGCCATGCCCGAAACACGCAGGCCGAATGACAGATTCCGCTCGACCGTCATCTGAGGATAAAGCGCATAGGACTGGAACACCATGCCAATGCCGCGATCCTTGGGTTCTTCCCAAGTCACGTTCTTGCCGCCGATGAATATTTGGCCGGTAGACGGCTCCAACAGACCGGCGATGCAATTGAGCAAAGTCGATTTGCCGCAACCGGATGGTCCAAGCAAAACGATGAACTCGCCGTGATAGACATCAAGATCGAGCGCTTTGAGAACTGTCACCGCACCGAAGGACAGCGAAAGATCGCGGACTGAAACACTGACTTTTTCCATATTCATCAACCCTTAACAGCGCCGGCCGCGATGCCACGCACAAAATATTTGCCTGAGAAGAAATAGATGGCGAGGGGCACAATGCCCGTCAGAATAGTTGCCGCCATATCCACATTGTATTCCTTACCACCCTGCACCGAATTCACGATGTTGTTGAGCTGTACGGTCATGGGATAGTTGGTTGGACCAGCGTAAATCACACCAAACAAGAAGTCGTTCCAAATGCCTGTGATTTGCAGGATCACAGCGACGGTGAAAATTGGAACCGACATCGGCACAAATACTTGGAAGAAAATGCGCCAATAGCCTGCACCATCAACACGCGCGGCTTTAAACAGTTCTTGCGGCAGTGATGAAAAATAATTCCGAAACAACAGTGTCAAAATTGGCAGACCGAAAATCGTGTGCACTAAAACCACGGCAGGCAATGTTGAGTAAATGCCAAGCCATCTTGTGATGATAACCAGCGGATAGAGCATCACGACATAGGGAATGAACGAACTCACAAGCAATACAGTGAAAAACGCTTCCGAAAATTTGAAAGGCCAGTTCGCCAAGGAATAGCCGGTAATGGACGCGATAGCGATTGAGACAATCGTACTTGGGAAGGTGATCCGCACCGAATTCCAAAAACCAACTTTTATCCCTTCGCAGTACAAGCCCGTGCATGCACTGTCCCATGCTTTGGCCCACGCCGCGAACGTTGGATTCATCGTTGGAATGAAAATATTGCCATTCCGGATCGCGTCAATGTCCTTCAGCGACGTGATGATCATGATGTAAAGCGGGAATAGAAAAAACAAGGCGCAAATGCCCAATACCGAATACACTATAATGCGCTCAGTGGAGATGAATTTCTTAGGTTTGGGTCCCGAAGGAATAATTGCTGTAGAATCTGAACTCGCCATAATAATTTCAGCCCTTCTTGCCAAATTCCATTCTGATCCACGGGATCAAAATGAATGCCATTGCAACCAGCATGCAGGTGGAGGCCGCCAACGATTGCCCCAAATTGGCTGAGAAATTTTGGTAAATGTATCGCGTCGGAACATCTGATGCGAGGCCCGGCCCGCCATCCGTGATCGCCACAACGAGATCGTAAATGCGCACGGCGCCCGATGCCACGATAACAAATGTTGTGACCATAACCGGCTTCATCATGGGCAAAACGATTTGCAAATAAGTGCGCCATGTCGAGATGCCATCAATTTTGGCGGCTTTCCAAATTTCTTCGTCAATGCCGCGAAGGCCGGCAAGCATCAAAGCCATGACAAACCCCGCCCCCTGCCAGATACCGGCAATGACAATCGCGTACATCACCATCTCGCGATCTGCGATCCAACCGAATGAAAAGCTCGTCCAGCCCAATTGGCGAACAGCGGCCTGCAAACCATATTCGGGGGACATAATCCAAGCCCATACATGGCCGGTTACGATGAAAGAGAGAGCAAAAGGATAGAGATAAATCGTGCGAAACACGCCTTCCAAACGAATTTTTTGATCCATAAATACAGCGAGCAAAAAGCCAATTGAAATGGACAGGATAATCGAAAGCACGGCATATGTGACAACGTTGGGCAACGCGCCCGCACACTTCCATTGCCACGCATCGGTTCCAATCTGGGTAAGCCCCGGACAATCCATCCACCGGTCCGTTTTGAACAAACGATTATAATTGGCGAGGCCGACATAGCCATTCATCCATTCACGCGGCGTGAATAATGGCAAAATCCTAATGTTGGTGAACGAGAACAAAACAGTCCAAGCCGTGCCACCGACGAAAA
>JANOYJ010000191.1:0-2748 GCA_031428815.1 Phyllobacterium sp. | reverse complement strand
TGCGACATTTGCTTTGCTTCCCGTTTGAACGGGGACCATCCCCGCTCGACAGGCGCCCGAATGTGCCGGGCCTGACCGCGATCACCGCAAAGGCAAAGCCGACAGCGGCCGCATCTTCAGATAGCGGACCCCGTGCGGGTTGAACGAAAGGGCAAGGAATGGGACTTCTGACTTAAGCCGAAAGAGCGGGGATGGTTTCTAACAAAACTTGAATAGAAACTGACGCGCAATTAGAGATGTCGGAGCGCTTCATCGTCGTGAAACTGGCATTGAATAACAGCCGTGACCTCAGTTTGGTTGGCGTGCGTCACGCGCAAGCAGCGCGAATGGCGAGAGCCGTTATGCACATTGAACTGCACCGTTCGCTTCTGCATGAGTACTCATTGCAATTGGTGCCATCCATGCTCCGCCAAATTCTCACGTCACGAAGGCCGACTACATTGCAACTTGACCTGCAAAGGCACAGACTCTGCCAAATCAGAACACCTGATACGACTTGCTGATAAATGCACTTCATGCGGCGATCACATACAGAACAAATTACTTTACAACATTTCTTTTTGTTGTAATGTTGTGCATCTGAGCAAAAACTCTCTCGCCAATATAGGTGTTAAGTCTATAAAATGAGCAACTTCGAGTATGCGGCGCGTCTGAACTCGTTTCTTGTAAACAAGAAACAATACTGGCACGGGCGGAACGATGATGTAACGGTGCTCGATATCGTCGAGCGCGCGGCGACAGCAAAAGGCCTTAATGCGGTTGATCTGAACTATCCTGACCATGTTGAGGGTTTGACCGAGGCCGCTATTGTTGAAAAACTCAAAAAATGCGGCATCAGGCTCAACGGTTATGCGATGCGCTATTACACCGATCCGGGCTTCAAGCTCGGCGCCTTTACCAATCCAGACCCTGTTGTGAGGAGGGCAGCAATTGACCTCACCAAACGCGGCCTTGATTCACTTGCCAAAGCCGACGGCTCGCTGATGACGCTTTGGATGGGGCAGGACGGGTTCGACTATTCGTTTCAGGCTGACTATGCGGCGCTCTGGGACATGACCGTGGACGCGGTGCGCGAGGTGGCGGACCACAATCCATCCATCGACATCAGCATCGAATACAAGCCGAACGAGCCGCGCTCGTTCAGCCTGATGCCGGATGCGGCGACCACGCTGCTCGCCATCAAAGACATTGACCGGCCAAACCTGGGCGTGACGCTGGACTTTGCCCATGTGCTCTACGCCGACGAAATGCCCGCCTATGCGGCGACGCTTATCGCGCGGCATTCGCGGATATTGGGCGTGCATCTCAATGACGGCTACGCCAAACGCGATGACGGGCTGATGGTCGGCTCGGTGCACCCGATCCAGACGATCGAACTTCTCTATGTGCTGGACCGGATCGGTTATTCGGGCTGCATCTATTTTGACACATTCCCCGACACAACCGGTCTCGATCCGGTGATGGAATGCGAAACGAATATCAGTTCCGTGCAGGCCATGCGCCGGGTCGTGGAACGCCTCAAAGACAACAAGTTTCTCGCCGCCGCGATCCAGAAGCAGGACGCGGTGGCCAGTCAGGCCATCGTGCAGGCTGCCCTTTACGGACCCTGAGCCGAAAAGGACGCAGCGCGATAAGAAATGCAAAACGTAAACCCACTGGGAGGAATATAATGAGAAGCACATTTTTAAAATCCGCTCTACTTGGCATGGCGCTGGCGGCAAGCGTGTCGTTCGGCGCATACGCCGCTGATTTGGCTCCGCTTAATTCCGACTCGGAACCGGACCGAATGGACTGGTCGCAGCTGGAGGCGAAATTCGGGCCGATGCCGAAGGTTGAGGCCGGGATGCAGGTTGGCGCTGTCGCGAAGGCGCTGACCAATGAGTATTGGCGCAGCCTCGGCGAAGGCTATGTCAACGCCGGCAAGGCTGCCGGAGTGACGGTTGATCTGCAGGCCGGACAAGGCGAAGCCGATCAGCTTGGCCAATTGGCGATTGCCGAAAACATGCTGTCAAAGGGCTACAAGATTCTACTTGTTTCGCCGCAGACCGACTCCAACCTTCAGCCGGCTGTTGAAGCCGCCGAGAAGGCCGGCGTGCCTGTCATCAATGTCAATGACGCGGTCATTCCGTCCGCCAAGAATTACATTGGCAATGTGCAGAAAGACAATGGCGTGCGCGCCGCTCGTTGGTTCATCGAGAACAAGAAAGACGGCGGCAAGGTCGCGGTGATTGAAGGCATGGCCGGTGTTTACGCAGCCGTGCAGCGCACCGCAGGCTTTAAGGAGACCATGGCGGCGGACGGCGCGAAGTTCAACGTCGTCGCCAGCGTTCCGGGCAACTGGGACCGCCAGCTGTCCTTCGATGCCGCGACCAACATCATCCAGCAGCATCCGGACATTGTCGGCTTCTATTGCAACAATGACGGCATGGCGCTGGGCGTGGTCGAGGCGGTGAAGGCGGCGGGCAAGCTCGCGCAGATTTCCGTCATCGGCACTGACGGCATCAGCGACGCCTATAAGTCGATCAAGGACGGCGAGCTTACGGCGACGGTGGATTCCTTCCCCGTGCTGACCGGCGAAGTCGCGCTAGAAGTGGCGCTGCGCCTTCGGTTGGTTTGGCAGAGGACGCAGAGGGCCGGACCCCAGGCTCCGCAGCGTTGAAGGCATAGATTCCCGGCGTCTCCGCCCTGGTCGGCAGGGAAGTCAGCGTGGCTGGTCCCTCTGCATTCACATCGCCAGGTCCTGGTTCG
>JANOYJ010000190.1:0-4068 GCA_031428815.1 Phyllobacterium sp. | reverse complement strand
GCGCTGCTGAAGATCGAGCCCGGCAACAAGAAACTGAGCGCGGTCAAGTTCGGCGATTCGGCGAAGATGAGGGTCGGCGCTGGCGCAACGTTGCACTGGCTGCCGCACGAAACGATCTTCTATGACGGCGCTGCGCTGAGACGCGACTATGTTGTTGATCTGGACGCGGGTTCGAAATTTCTCGCCGTCGAGCCCCTTGTGTTTGGCCGCGACCAGATGGGCGAAGCGATCACGAACATCCGCCTCAAGGACACCTGGCGCATCCGGCGCGGCGGCGACCTAGCGCATGCCGATGTTCTGACCCTGGGCCCTGGCCTTCCCAGCTCAAAGGCGACTTTGGCGGGCGCCGCAGCGCTTGCGACAATTGTGTATGTTTATGAAGATGCTGAACTACTGCTTCCAGCCGTACGGGATCAATTATATCCGGGCAGCGGAGCCTCGGCCTGGAATGGCAAGCTAATTGCAAGGCTTCTTGCGCAGGACGGGTTTCTCTTGCTAAAACAGATTATCTCAGTGCTTCATGCTCTTTCAGGGCCGGAAGCGTTGCCTAAACTTTGGACATTCTGAGGATATTTCATGCAGTTGACCCCGCGCGAAAAGGACAAGCTGATCATCGCGATGGCAGCTATCGTCGCCCGCAAGCGGCTGGAGCGCGGCGTCAAGCTCAATCATCCGGAGGCCATCGCGCTGATCACCGAATTCGTCGTCGAAGGCGCGCGCGACGGCAGGAGCGTTGCCGACCTGATGGAAGAGGCGGCGCATGTCGTCTCCAAGGCGCAGGTGATGGATGGGATTTCCGACATGATTCACGACGTGCAGGTCGAGGCCACTTTTCCGGACGGGACAAAGCTTGTCACCGTTCATCATCCCATCCGTTGAGGCCCAAACATGATACCCGGAGAAATCATCACGACGTTTGGCGACATTGAGCTGAACAAGGGCGGCGCACGCGTCACGCTTGAAGTCGCCAACACCGGCGACCGGCCCATCCAGGTCGGCTCGCATTACCATTTCTTCGAAACCAACGATTCCCTCATGTTCGAACGGGAGAAAGCGCGCGGCTTCCGCCTCGACATTGCGGCGGGAACGGCCGTGCGGTTTGAGCCGGGGCAGCGGCGCGAGGTGACGCTTGTGGCGCTGGGCGGAAGGCGGACCGTGTATGGGTTTCAGCAGAAAATCATGGGAGCCCTGTGATGGCCAGAATTTCCCGCGCCACCTACGCCGCCATGTATGGCCCCACGGTGGGCGACAAAGTTCGCCTTGCCGATACTGACCTCATCATCGAAATCGAGAAAGACTTCACCCTCTATGGCGAGGAGGTGAAATTTGGCGGCGGCAAGGTGATCCGCGACGGGATGGGGCAGAGCCAGGCGACGCGCGCGGAAGGCGCGATGGACACGGTCGTGACCAATGCGCTGGTGCTCGACCATTCTGGCATTTTCAAAGCCGACATCGGCCTGAAAGAGGGCCGCATCGCCGCCATCGGCAAGGCGGGCAATCCGGACACGCAGAACGGCGTGACGATCATTATCGGACCGAGCACCGAGATCATCGCGGGCGAGGGCAAAATCCTCACCGCCGGCGGCATTGACAGCCACATCCATTTCATCGCGCCGCAGCAGATCGAGGAGGCGCTGTATTCCGGGGTCACTACCATGCTCGGCGGCGGCACCGGCCCGGCGCATGGCACGCTCGCCACCACCTGCACCGGCGCCTGGCACATCATGCGGATGATCGAGGCGGCGGATGCCTTCCCGATGAACCTCGGGCTTGATGGGCAAGGGCAATGCCTCGCTGCCGCAACCGCTGGAGGAAATGATCCTGTCCGGCGTCTGCGGCCTCAAACTGCATGAGGACTGGGGCACGACACCCGCCGCCATCGACTGTTGCCTGTCCGTCGACGATCAATATGACGTGCAGGTGGCGATCCACACCGACACGCTGAACGAATCCGGCTTCGTCGAAGCCACCATTGCCGCCTTCAAGGGCCGCACCATTCACACATTCCACACCGAAGGCGCAGGCGGCGGGCATGCCCCGGACATTATCAAGGTTGCAGGCCTGCCGAATGTCCTGCCCTCCTCCACCAATCCGACGCGGCCCTACACGATCAACACCGTCGCCGAGCATCTCGACATGCTGATGGTCTGCCACCATCTCTCGCCGCACATTCCGGAGGACATCGCCTTCGCCGAAAGCCGCATCCGCAAGGAAACCATCGCGGCGGAAGACATTTTGCACGATCTCGGTGCCTTCTCGATGATCTCCTCCGATAGCCAGGCGATGGGCCGCGTCGGCGAAGTCATCATCCGCTGCTGGCAGACGGCTCACAAAATGAAGGTGCAGCGCGGCGAACTCATTGGCGACAGCGGCAACGACAATTTCCGCGCCAAGCGCTATGTCGCCAAATACACGATCAACCCGGCCATCGCGCATGGCATCTCGCATGAGGTCGGCTCGATTGAAGTGGGTAAGCGCGCCGATCTCGTCCTTTGGAACCCCGCCTTCTTCGGCGTCAAACCCGACATGGTTCTCCTCGGCGGCTCAATCGCCGCCGCGCCGATGGGCGACCCCAATGCCTCCATCCCGACGCCGCAGCCGGTGCACTACCGCCCAATGTTCGCCAGTTTCGGCAAACTGCGCACCAATTCGTCCATCACCTTCGTCTCGCAGGCGGCGCTGGACGCGGGGCTGTTAAAGCGGCTTGGTACGGCAAAACAGATGGTGGCGGTGACGAACACGCGCGGTGGCATTTCGAAATCGTCCATGATCCACAACAGCGCCATGCCGAAGATTGAGGTGAACCCGGAAACCTACGAAGTGCGGGCAGACGGCGAACTGCTTGTCTGCGAGCCCGCGCATGTCCTGCCGATGGCGCAGCGGTATTTTCTGTTTTGAGACGAGGAAATGAACGCTCACGCCGATTCGCTACGGGAGACTGTTGGAATTGTTGAAAGCTGATTCCTTCCTCCGTCACGGCGCATGGTCGGGCGCCGCGTGGGACATTGTCGTCCTTGCCCATGACGAACGCCATCTGCGCCGCAAAGTGCTGCGTCTGGAGCACGGCGATGAAGTGATGGTGGATTTCGAGCAGGCCATTGCGCTTGACCATGGCGACGCGCTGGTTCTAGAAGATGGCAAGCTCGTCGAAATCGTCGCGGACGAAGAGAGCCTGCTGGAAATCCTGCCGCGCAATGCGGTTCATCTGGCCGAACTCTGCTGGCATATCGGCAACCGTCACCTTGCCGCACAAATCGAGCAGAGCCGCGTTCTGGTGCAGAATGATCATGTCATCAAGGCGATGCTCGAAGGACTTGGCGCGCATGCCCACGTCGTCTGCGAACCGTTCCACCCCATACGCGGCGCCTATGCCCCGCCAAGTGCACACGGACATGGGCATGGGCTTGGACACAGCCATGACCATTGATCAAAGCGGCTTTTTGCTGCTGCTGAACTGGATGTCGCCGGCCTTCCCTACTGGCGCATTCGCCTATTCGCATGGCATGGAATGGGCGATCGAAAATGGCGATCTGCAGACCGCGCCAGATGTCGAGCACTGGATCAGCGATCTGCTCACCAGCGGCTCGGCATGGAATGACACAGTCATTTTCGCGCAATGCTGGAGCGGCGATCCAAAACCGCTGAATGAGCTTGCTCTGGCTCTTGCCGGATCAGCAGAGCGCTTTCTTGAAACAACACAGCTCGGGCGAAGTTTTGCCATCGCCGCGTCGGAATGGACCGGGCAGACTTTGCCGGATGAGACCATCGCCTATCCGGCGGCGGCCGGGTCCTCTTGCAGCCAGATGGGCATTTCAATAGAGTTTGCCACACTCGCTTTCCTCCAGGGCTTCTGTGCCGCGCTTGTGTCCGTCGCTGTGCGGCTGGTGCCTCTGGGGCAGACCAAGGGCCTCCAGATCTTGCGCAACCTGATGCCCATCATCACCACAGTCGCTGAACGCGCGTCACGCGCAACGCTGGATGATCTGGGTTCCAACACAATTGCTGCCGACATCGCATCAATGAAACATGAGACATTAGAGAGCAGGATCTTCCGCACATGAAAAACGG
>JANOYJ010000189.1:0-3790 GCA_031428815.1 Phyllobacterium sp. | reverse complement strand
CCGCTATCCGGACAAGACCTCTGTGCATCTGGAACAGTTCCCGGATGTTCCTGCCAACTGGCGCAATGATGCTTTGGCTGAAAAGTGGAAGAGCGTGAAAAACGTCCGTCGCGTGGTGACAGGTGCCTTGGAGCTCGAACGCGCCGCCAAGCGCATCGGCTCGTCATTGGAGGCGGCACCGCAGGTTTACGTGACAGATGCAAGTTTGCGCGACGCCATCAAAGGCATCGACATGGCCGAAATCTCAATCACCAGCGATTTGGTGCTGTCGAGTGATGCGGCTCCGTCCGGTGCCTTCATCTTGGACGATGTCAAAGGCGTCGCCGTAATGCCGGTTCCAGCCACCGGAACCAAATGTGCCCGTTCATGGCGCTATACGCATGACGTCGGCTCAGACACGGATTTCCCGGAAGTCTCGGCAAGGGACGCAGCCGCGCTGAGAGAACTCAAGGCGCTCGGGAGACTCTAGAAATAGTGCATGGCGACAAACAGACATTGTCGCCATGACTGAATATCGTTATGACCGGTCATCGTCTCGCCCGAATTGGCGTTAAGACGGAAGGCTTCTTGGGCAATTGGTGAAGACGAGTATGGCACATTGGAATTCTGGCGTAACTTTTAGCCTCTTGGGCGCGGCAAGCTTGGCCTTGAGCGGCTGCGTTGCCTCGCCAACATATGGGACCGGCAAATCAGCAAATTCCCAATTGCTCGATGATGTCAGCAATATGGTCTCGGTCATTCCTCCCAAGAAGGAGAAAATCGACTACGCCCCCCGTCCAGACCTTGTTCGCCCCGGCGTCGCCACTGCGGCCCTTCCGGCTCCACAAGAAAGCGCCAAGACTGTTGCCGCTGCGAATTGGCCGGAATCACCTGAACAACGTCGCGCCCGCTTGAAAGCCGAGGCGACAACCGCGCAAAATGACCCGCTCTTTGTACCGACAATCAAGAACGACGGCTATGGCGTCCAAGAGGGCACTCTGACCCCCGCCGAACAGCAAGCCGCTTTTCGCGCCGCCCGCAAGGCAAACACTGCGGGGTCTCCGAATAGCCGCGCCTATTTGTCAGAGCCGCCGCTCGATTATCGCGTTCCGTCTGCAACTGCCGAAGTCGGTGTGCTGGGCGAAGACGAAAAGAAGAAAGAACGCCGTTTGAAGCGCGAAGCCGCGAAAAAATCCGGCAGCAAATCCTGGCGTGATTTTGTTCCGTGGGGCTAAGGCAGAGGCGCCTTGGTAAGCTTGGATAGATTTGAAGTCAGATTATCCTTCCCGCCGTTCCGAGAAGAAGCCTCTCAATAATTCCGCAGCATCTTCTTCACCTATCCCGGAATAGACCTCTGGAACATGATGGCAGGTCTCTTGCGTGAAAAACCGCGACCCGTTTGACACCGCGCCACCTTTCAAATCCTCAGCGCCAAAATAAAGCCGCCGGATGCGGGCGAAAGAAATGGCACCCGCACACATGGCGCAGGGCTCAAGCGTCACATAGAGGTCAGCGTCACTAAGCCGTTCATTTTTCAACGCTTTTGCGGCTTCGCGAATGACAAGAACCTCGGCATGCGCAGTCGGATCGTGAAGTTCGCGCGTCCGGTTTCCAGCTTTGGCGATCACTTTGCCGTTGAGCACCAAAACCGCTCCGACCGGTACCTCGTTGCGGGCCGCCGCCAGCCGCGCCTCGTGGAGCGCCAAAGCCATGAAATCGGTCCGCTGGGTCAATTCGCTTTTCTTCTCGCTACAGGTGAAACGACCTGTTAGGTAGCGCGAACAATGAAGGTTGCCTAGTAATGTCCGACGATAAACGACCGCCAAGAAGCAATAAGCCATACGGGGAGCGCCCGAAATCGGCCGCGCCACGAAAGCCCTATGGCACTGATTCAACAGCGAAAAAGCCTTTTGTGCGTGGCGATTCGGCCCCTTTCGTGCAAGGGGAAACATCTGAGCGCATTGCTAAACGTTTGGCTCGCGCCGGTATTTCCTCGCGGCGCGACGCCGAGCTTTTGATCGCCGATGGCCGTGTCACGGTGAATGGCAAGGTGCTGACCAGCCCCGCTGTCAATGTGACGGCGTCGGACCGGATCACCGTTGGCGGGCAGGAATTGCCTGCGATTGAGCGCACGCGCCTCTGGCTTTATCACAAGCGCGCCGGTCTGGTAACGACCTCGCGCGATCCGGAAGGCCGCAAGACCGTGTTCGAAGTGCTGCCCGAAGGCATGCCGCGGGTGATCTCTGTGGGCCGTCTCGACATCAATACCGAAGGGCTTTTGTTGCTCACCAATGACGGGGGCCTCGCCCGTGCGCTCGAACTTCCCACCACTGGCTGGCTGCGTCGTTATCGGGTCCGAGCATTCGGAAAAATCACGCAAATTCAATTGGATAAATTAAAAGACGGCATCTCAGTTGACGGTATTTTCTACGGTGCGATTGATGCGCAATTGGAGCGTGAGCAGGGGTCCAATGTCTGGATCACGCTCGGACTGCGCGAAGGCAAAAACCGCGAAGTGAAGAACATTCTCGGCTCGCTCGGCCTTAATGTGAACCGCCTCATCCGTATTTCCTTCGGACCATTTCAGCTTGGCGAATTGGCCGAAGGCTCGGTTTTGGAAATCAAGGGCCGCATTCTGCGCGATCAACTCGGCGACAAACTGATCGAAGAATCCGGCGCGAATTTCGACGCCGACGTCGTCAACGATTTTTCCAATCGCCCCGTGCGCTCCACTGAATCACGCGCTGAACGAGCCGGCTTTGCGCCCCGCCCCGGCAGGGGCGGCGTCGAAGAGCGGCCTGCGCCTCGCGTGGAAGGCGAATGGGTCGGCGGCACAGATAATCCCATCGTTTCGCGACGCAAGCGCGAAGAGGTCAAACGCTTCGACGCTTTGGACCGTCTTGATACGAAGTCCGGAAAGGGCAATCGCGGCGTCAATGTCTGGACCGCACCCGGCTCACGCCCGCGTGGCAGCAAAGCCCTTGAAAAGCCTCATGAAAATCGGAGTGACAAGCCGGACCGATCCGATAATCGCTCCCGTGCCTTTCGCAATCGTGCTGACAAACCCGCCGCACCAGAAGGCGAGCGCAAGCCGCGCCGCGAAAGCTTCAAGCCCCGCACCGAAGCGCCAAGCGCTCCCGTAAGTGAAGGCAGACCGCGCCGCGAGGGGTTTAAACCTTTCGCAGAGCGCCAAGCGGCACCGTCGAGCGATGAACGCGCACCGCGCCGCGAGGGTTTCAAGCCGCGCACCGATGGGCCGAGAGCGCCCTCCGGCGAGGGCAAACCACGTCGCGAGGGTTTCAAACCATCGGGCAAACCAAGTTTCGCGAAAGACGGCAAGCCAGCGCCACGCGGGCCACGTCCTGCGGGCGGCGGCGGCGGATACAAGGGAAAACCGGGCAATGCGGATCGTCGGCGGTGAGTTTCGCGGGCGCCCGCTCGTAACGCCAAAAACCGACAACATTCGTCCGACAACGGACCGGACCCGCGAAAGCCTTTTCAATATCCTGAACCATGCTTACGCCGAAAAACTCAACGCAACCCGTGTCTTAGACCTGTTCTCCGGCACTGGTGCGCTTGGCCTAGAAGCGCTCTCTCGCGGCGCACGCTATTGCCTGTTTGTCGAAGAATCCGCAGAGGGGCGTGGTCTTCTACGAGAAAATGTCGATGCGCTCGCCCTGCAAGGACGCACCAGGATTTTCCGGCGCGACGCAACGGATTTGGGCCCGGTCGGCCCGATTGATCCATTTGACCTCGTCTTTGCAGACCCGCCCTATAACAAGGGGCTTGGTGAACGGGCGCTGACCGCAGC
>JANOYJ010000188.1:0-1838 GCA_031428815.1 Phyllobacterium sp. | reverse complement strand
CCGCTCATCCGCGCAATTCGAGCGCAAAGTCCGGTCGGCAGAAAGCCGCCTCAAAACTATGGACCCATCCCCTACGTGACAACATTTGCCGATCTAGGCCTATCCGACAAAGTGCTGGGCGCAATCGCTGACGCCGGCTACACCATTCCAACCCCTATCCAAGTCGGTGCCATTCCGCACGCGGTGCAGGGCAAAGACATTTTGGGCATCGCCCAGACTGGAACCGGTAAGACCGCTTCCTTTGTTCTACCCATGCTGACACGCCTTGAGCGTGGTCGGGCCCGTGCCCGCATGCCGCGCACGCTCATTCTTGAGCCGACGCGCGAGCTCGCGGCGCAGGTCGAAGAAAATTTCATCAAGTATGGCAAGAACCATAAGCTCAATGTTGCACTTCTCATCGGCGGCATGTCATTTGACGAGCAAGACCGTAAGCTGCAACGCGGCGTCGATGTGCTGATCGCGACGCCAGGCCGACTGCTTGATCATCATGAGCGCGGCAAGCTTTTGCTTACGGGCGTCGAAATTATCGTCATCGATGAAGCCGACCGTATGCTTGATATGGGCTTCATCCCGGACATTGAACGTATCTGCAAACTCATTCCATTCACCCGTCAGACCCTGTTTTTCTCAGCCACAATGCCGCCGGAAATCACCAAGTTGACCGAGCAATTCCTGCATACACCGGTGCGTGTGGAAGTGGCTCGCGCCGCCTCGACCGCTGAAACCGTGACACAGCGCCTCGTGAAATCCGGTCCTAAAGATTGGCAAAAGCGCGCGGTTTTGCGGGATTTGATCCGTGCGGAGGACGCAGAACTTAAAAATGCGATTATTTTTTGTAATCGTAAAGTTGACGTTTCCGAACTTTTCAAATCGCTCGTCAAGCACGACTTTGATGCAGGAGCCCTGCATGGCGACATGGATCAACGCGCGCGTATGGCGATGTTGACTGGATTTCGTGAAGGCAAGCTCAAACTGCTTGTCGCCTCCGACGTCGCGGCGCGCGGACTTGATATTCCGGACGTCTCGCATGTGTTCAACTTTGATGTTCCAATCCATGCGGAAGACTATGTTCACCGCATCGGCCGCACGGGTCGCGCCGGGCGTTCCGGCAAAGCGTTCACACTTGTTGACAAGAGCGATGCCAAATATTTGAGCGCCATTGAAGGCCTCATCAAGCAGAACATAGAATGGCATGACGGCGATCTCACGACCTTGGTCGTCGAAGAAGGCGAAGATGAGAAGCCTCGCCGTGAACGCCGTCCTCGCGCTGATGCAAAGCCAAAGCGGGATTATAGCGACAAGCGCAAAAAGCCGGAAACCGAAGCCGCGATGACGCCTTTTGTGCCGAGCGAGAGTGACCAAGCAGAAACTACTGCTGTTGACTCGCAACCGGAGAAGCAAGAACGCCCACCCCGCGGCGCACCGCGGCGCGATAAGGCCTCGCGAGAGAACCAAGCCCGGGAGAGCACACCGCGCGAGCCACAAAATCGGGAACCAAAGCCGCGCCGCGACGACGCGCGTTTTAACAGCCAGATTCCACCGGAGAAGCGCGGCTACCGCGATGATCTCGGGCCTGCGCCGGTAGGTTTCGGTGACGAAATGCCAGCGTTTATGTTGATCGATGCAAAAGTCTGATTCTTAGAATAAGTGAGCCATTTCGAGACTTTAGCCCATCAGGTTGACCAAGAATGGGACTGTCTCGCAAGTTAACCCAGATGCTTTACCACATCTGTAACTCCCGCTTTTTGGTAAGTCAGAATCTGTGTATGCCACTTCGAACATCTGTTTGAAGGACGCAAAAATGGCCAATGCCGAAGCCGCGCTGCCCGTGATTCACG
>JANOYJ010000187.1:0-1784 GCA_031428815.1 Phyllobacterium sp. | reverse complement strand
CCAAGACGCCGATTTGGCGACGGCCTCGTTGGCTCTGTCAGCAGACGTCGAGGGCGAGTCTTTGGAAACCATTTTGAAGCGCGCTGACCCGACCTTCAGCGCCATCCCTGCGCTAAAGCGAAATGCACTGCCGTCGAGTTTTCGCGCTGCGTCAGGCTTTGTTCTCGATCTCCTCACACCGCAATTACGCCGCGACGACATCAACCCGATGCCGCTCGACAAATTGAAGGCTGGCGCGGTGCCATTGCAGTATCTCCGCTGGTTATTGGATGCCCCAATTCCAGCGGCGGCTCTCTATGGTTCAGGCGTTGCCCTGCGCGTGCCTTCGCCGCAACGCTTTGCCATTCACAAGCTCATCTTAGCGCAAAAACGCTCAACGGATCGCGGCAAGCGGCAAAAAGACCTATTGCAAGCTAAGGCATTGATTGAGGCGTTGAAGATCAGTGATCGATGGGCGCTTGCAGATGCTTACGACGACGCATGTCAGCAAGGAGATCAAGGTTGGCGGCAGCCGATTGAACGATCTCTGGAAGAGATTGGAGTCACGTTAAATTTTCACGCCTAGGTCTTATCCGCCACGGCTCACAAAATTGGGATTCTGGAAATCTGCCATACCCGCCTGCCCGCGCTTGCCATAAGTCAGTGGAAGTTCGTCCATCGTGTTGGTCGCGCCGCCGGCTGCTCGAAGAATAGCGTCGCCTGCCGCCGTGTCCCATTCCATCGTGGTGCCGAAGCGTGGGTAGAGGTCCGCCTCGCCTGCCGCCAAAAGGCAAAACTTCAGACTTGAGCCGATGGAGCGCAAATCCGCACCCGAACAGCATTCGAGATACTCTTTGGTCTCAGGAGTCATATGCGAGCGCGTCGCGACGATTGTTTGCGGATCACGCGACGGGCGCGTCTCAATCATCTCGCGTTCGACTAATTTGCCAGCGTTTGACACCACGCAACGCGATGCGACGCCCTTGCCCGCGCCGTCATGTTCACCAGAATAAAGCACTTTGAGTGCAGGGGAATAAACGACACCCAGGACGGGGATAGATTTGTGGATAAGTGCGATGTTGACGGTGAACTCGTCGCGGCCCGAGCAAAACTCCTTTGTGCCGTCCAACGCATCGACCAGAAAGAACTGTTCGCCTAATGTTTGCGGCATGACGCCCGCAGCTACCATTTCTTCGGCAACGACGGGAATCTCAGGAAAATGCTCGGACAGTCCGGAAACGATGACCTGTTCGGCGCGTTGATCGGCTTCTGTCACCGGCGACCCATCGGCCTTGTGGCCAACGGTAAAATGTCTGGCACGAACTTCCAAAATTTCCACGCCACCCAAAACGGCAAGACGCTCGAGAATGTCGAGCATCTTCAGATGGTTAGATGTCGAAATCGTCATAAGCGTTAAGCCGGAGAATGTAGTCTTCGACTTCCTTGGCAAGGTCCGCCGGATCGCGTCCGATGGTTTTCAGATGAATTTCCGGCTTTTCCGGCTTTTCATAAGGCGAGTCAATGCCGGTGAAGTTCTTCAACTCACCGCGCATGGCTTTGGCGTAGAGGCCTTTGGGGTCACGCGCGGCGCAATCCTCAATCGGCGTATCGACAAATACTTCGATAAACTCGCCCTTCGGCATCAATTCCCGCGCGGTCTGACGCTCGGCCCGAAACGGAGAAATGAATGAAACCAACACGATAAGCCCTGCATCCGCCATCAACTTGGCAACTTCCGCGACACGGCGGATATTTTCAACGCGGTCTTCATCGGTGAAGCCCAGATCACGGTTAAGGCCATGGCG
>JANOYJ010000186.1:0-2083 GCA_031428815.1 Phyllobacterium sp. | reverse complement strand
CCCATCTCTCACTTTGCATCGGGCACTTTCCGTGCTATCCGCGCCGCGTTTTACGATGCGCTGGCATAATCTGGTGCAAAGTATTCACAAAAGCGCGTAAACCCGTCGAACTTGGGCGCAGGCGTGTTGCCAATTGTTCAAGCGTATTTTAGTGCTTGATATGAACAAATCATGCCGCTAACCAAGCGGTGAACTTAACTAGTCGAGGAAACGACATGAGCGATGTAGCTGACCGCGTAAAGAAAATCGTTGTAGAGCATTTGGGCGTGGACATGGCGAAGGTCGCCGAGGGCGCGAGCTTTATTGACGATTTGGGCGCAGACAGCCTTGATACAGTAGAGCTGGTCATGGCGTTTGAAGAAGAATTCGGTGTCGAAATCCCGGATGATGCCGCTGAGACCATTTTGACGGTAGGCGATGCCGTAAAATTCATCGAAAAAGCATCCGCCTGATTTTTTAGGCCTCAGAACATAACATAACGGCCCGGCATAAAGCGGGATGCGAAAAAGTGGGCACCGGTTTTTCGCACGAAACCTGCGGCAAAAATGAATCAGGGCAAGTTGACGATTCGAAGAAAAGTCATCTTGATCTGGGATCGGGCCGCTCGCCTTGGGGGAGATTGCCAATGAGACGCGTTGTTGTCACCGGTATCGGCATGGTGTCGCCGCTCGCCATGGGCGCGGAACTCACTTGGTCACGCCTGATTGCGGGCGGAAATGCCGCCGGTCGTATCGAAAACTTTCAAGTCGACGACCTCGCCTGCCAAATCGCCTGCCAGATCAAACGCGGCGACGGTTCGGACGGTACATTCAATCCCGACAACTTCATGGAGCCGAAAGACCAGCGCAAGGTCGATGATTTCATCATCTATGCGATGGCCGCCGCGCAGGAAGCTTTGGACGATGCCAATTGGCATCCCGAGAGCTATGAAGACCAAATCGCGTCCGGTGTCTTAATCGGCTCCGGCATTGGCGGCATTGAGGGCATTGTCGAGGCGGGCTATACATTGCGCGACAAAGGTCCGCGCCGTGTCTCGCCTTTCTTTATTCCCGGTCGCCTGATTAATTTGGCCTCCGGTCAAGTGTCGATCAAACACGGCCTTAAAGGTCCGAACCACTCCGTCGTAACCGCTTGTTCCACTGGCGCACACGCTATTGGCGATGCAAGCCGCCTGATCGGGCTGGGCGATGCGGATGTGATGGTGGCGGGTGGCACCGAATCGCCGATCGGGCGAATGTCCATGGCCGGCTTCGCCGCGTGCAAGGCTTTGTGCTTTGCCTATAATGACGAACCGCAAAAAGGCTCGCGCCCGTATGATATTGACCGCGATGGCTTCGTCATGGGCGAGGGCGCAGGCGTAGTAGTGCTTGAAGAATACGAACACGCCAAACTGCGCGGCGCAAAAATCTATGCTGAAATCGTCGGCTACGGCCTGTCGGGTGATGCCTATCACATCACGGCTCCCGCCGCGGACGGGGACGGAGCGTTCCGCTCCATGTCCATGGCGCTCAAGCGCGCGGGCCTCTCAGCCGCCGATATCGACTACGTTAACGCGCATGGCACATCGACTATGGCGGATACGATTGAGCTCGGTGCGGTCGAGCGGCTTGTGGCCGGGTCCGGCAAACAGCTCACCATGTCGTCGACAAAGTCCGCCATCGGCCATTTGCTTGGTGCGGCGGGCGCTGTTGAAGCGATTTTCTCGATGCTTGCAATCCGCGATGGCATTGCGCCGCCAACGCTCAATCTCGATAATCCGGCGGTAGAAACCGAGATTGATCTCGTGCCGCATAAGGCCAAGAAAAAGCAGATCGATGTGGCGCTGTCGAACTCCTTCGGCTTCGGCGGCACAAATGCATCGCTCGTTATGAAGCGATGTGATTGAAATGCCCCGTGATTTTGCCACATTTGGCTCTAATCTGTCAGACTTGATGCAGGAAAGTTGCAGCGTTTGACAATAGATTCGGGAAATCAGGGCGATCGTGCGCCGGTGTTTGGCCAACGGGAACAAAGTCCTTCGGGCGAATATACGCGTCCGATTGTACCCAAATCCGCCAGCGAAGCTCTGCGTCCCGCGCCCGGA
>JANOYJ010000185.1:0-1936 GCA_031428815.1 Phyllobacterium sp. | reverse complement strand
CTGGCTTTAATCCCTATAAGGCGTTAGCCGTTGTGGCAGGTCTTGCGGTTTTTCCGCCGCTTGGCATTGCCGCGCTGGTTTACTTCGTCTGGAAGTCACGTCAACACGGCTGGCGGCACGGGCACGCTATGGGTCAAGGGCGCGGCTGCGGCCATCGCGGTCGGATGAACCGCACTGGCAACGTCGCTTTTGACGAACACCGCGAGAAAGTGCTGAACGAGCTCGAAGCCGAGCGTCAGGCCTTTGCCGAACACCGCGCAGAACAGCGCCGCAAGCGCGATCAGGAAGCGTTTGATGCGTTTCAGGCGAAGCGCAAGGAAGAAGGCGACAAGCCGGTTGATGCACAAGCGTAATACTTACGAGCCGGAAATTGCCCTTTGCTGCGAAATCAGCAAAGGGTATCGGCATGTGAAGGGGGCCGCGATGACCAAGGATGACGACAAGAGTTGTGGCCCGAAATGGGGTTGGGCGCGCAAGGGCGATAAGACTTCGGGCGGCGACAGGCCTTGGGGCGGCCCGCCTTGGATGCGCGGCGGACCGTTTCCAAAATTCACTGAGGGCATGGGCCGTTCAGGGCGCATGTTCGGGCAGGGAGATTTACGGCTTTTGCTTTTGGCGCTCATCGCCGACAAGCCGAGCCATGGCTATGACCTCATCCGAACCATTGAGGCGAAATTCGCCGGTTCCTATTCGCCCAGCCCCGGTACAATCTACCCAACGCTGACGCTCTTGGAAGAGCAGGAACTTGTTGTCAGCGAAGCAGCGGCGGGCGGCAAGAAGAGCTATTCCGCGACATTGGCGGGGCGGCAATTCCTTGCGGAAAACTCAGAGCAGGTGAAAGCCTTGATGGCGCGGGTTGATATCATGGCCGGCGCAAAATCCGGAGGCGCGATGCCTGACAGCGTCATGCATGCGGTTCACACGCTGCGCCATGCAATCATGGCCAAAGGCGGCTGGAGCGAGGCGGAAGGTGCGCGCATCAAAAGCATATTAGAGAAGGCCGCCCGCGATATTCTCGGCAAGCGCTAGCAGGGTTATTGAACCTTAAGCGCTGCCTGCAACTCCGCAACAGAGGCAGTATTGCCATAGGTGGCCTCCGTCGTATTGACACCTACAAACAGCTCACCCAACAGCGCCGCAGCGATTTCTGACTCGACCAGTTGCAAGTCGCCATTCATGTCCCAGCGCGTGAAAATCACCAATCGGGCCGCGTGGTAGGCGGCTTTCTGTGTATTTGTTTCCGCAAGAGCCTCAAACCCCATGCTGAACACGACGAACTCTTCCACACTCGCACCACCATTTTCGTCTGCGTCCAGCGCTGTAAATATCGTTTTCGCCCCGGCAAGTACTTCCTTCGCATTGACCTTACCGTCAGCATCAACATCAAAAAACTTAAAGCTTTCGGCCTGTGCCGATTGGATGTCGGCATCAAGCCGCTCTTGTGCAGAGGTCATGCTTGTAAAAATGACGCCCAAGCCCAATGCTATTACCGAAACTATCCTCACGCCCGTCTCCTGCCTGTTTGGTTGCCGGTGCCCCGCGTATCAGCGCGTTCCAGTCACACCTGCTTCTTCTTAGCTATTTGCTCCTCAATCAGCATAATCTTCTGCCAGATTTTCCGCGACAAATTGCTCCCGAGATTTTCAATATCGTTGACTGCTTCCGCCACGCCGTCATCATTGACCGCCTGCGCATACAGAGCGGCGAGCTTGCCGGTGAGGGCGAGCATTTCGGAGCAATAATCGAGATAGCGGGCAAGCTCGGGCGCGGTGAACGGGCGGTCCGGCGAGGCGCTTGTGGTTCGGTAACTTGGTGACAGGGCCGCCGGGTCCTTGGTCAATTGGTGCATGTCGATGACATGAATGACCGAACGCAGCGCGTGGAGGTTCTTTGTCACCTGTCGCCGTTTTATCCGTGCCTCCAGCTGCACCAAAGC
>JANOYJ010000184.1:0-6508 GCA_031428815.1 Phyllobacterium sp. | reverse complement strand
CCTGATACTTGGCGCTGCACTCCTTGGCGGACAATTTGCCTTCGGCTGGCTCGGCAGCAGCGGCTTCGACCTTCTTTGTTTTGGCTTTCTTATCAGCTTTTGCAGGCTCTTCCACAGCTGCGGCGGCCGTTGCTTTTTTCTTGGCAGGCTTTTCGGCAGCAGGCTCGGCTTCGGCAGAATCAGCACCGCAGTTGGCTTTGCGGAAATCGCTCCAGGTGGCCCCCTTTAATTTGTTCGCATCTTTGGCAGTTTGATACAGCACACCACACTCTTTGGTGGACAGCGCGTGAGCAGGGATGGCGCTGATCAAGCCAGCGACTGCGGCGGCGAGACTGATCGCCAACACATTTCTAAACATTTCTTTATTCTCCTAAAGGGGCTGAGGATTTCCCGAAACACAGCACAAATTCGATATGTCTAATATACGAAGTCCAACTTCGTTGTAAATGTGACAACGCTTCGCCGCATTTTGCAACCAGATGGTGTCGTCTTATACACGAGGACAATCGGCTTTGCTAAGCGAAAATACTTCGCCTTCACTGATTTCGGTATCGAGCCAAAGGAAAGGAAGATGCGGGAATTCAGCCTCCAAAATGTCGCGGCCTGTGCCGATTTCGCAGATGAGAAGGCCGTGCTCCGTCAGATGCTTCGGTGCGTCGGAGAGGATACGGCGCGTCAGGTCAAATCCGTCCGCGCCTGAAACGTGCGCCATGCGCGGTTCTGCACGGTATTCTGCGTCGAAAGCGTCCACTTCCGCTTCTGCAACATAGGGCGGGTTGGCCAGAATCAGGTCGAATTTTCTGTCACCCAGCGGCGCGAAGAGGTCGCCGTGAAAAAGGTGCAAGCGGTCGCTCAGCTTGTGCATCACAACATTGATTCTAGCCACTTCCAGCGCGTCTTTCGACAGGTCTGTGGCGATGACACTGGCGTTCTCAAAGCGCATGGCGGCGAGGATGGCAAGGCAGCCGGAGCCGGTGCAGAGGTCGAGAACGGTGTCAACGGCATCAGGTTCCGGGATGAGTGATTCGCTCTGACCGGCAAATATGTCACCCGCCATGATCTCGCCGATGAACGAGCGCGGGACGATAACGCGCTCATCGACGAAGAAGGGGATACCTTGGATATAAGCCTTATTGAGGAGGTAGGGCAGAGGCTTACGGGTTGTCACCCGGGCCTCAATCAAACCACTCAGCTTTTGCTTTTCGCGGTTGAGGAGACGGGCGTCGAGAAACGGCTCCAGATTTTCGATGGGCAAACGCAGACCTTCAAGCACCAAAAACGCGGCTTCGTCGAAGGCGTTGCTTGTGCCATGGCCGTAGACCAATTCGGCTTGGTTGAAGCAGCTGATGGCGTAGCGGAGAAAATCGCGAAGGGTGAAAAGGTCGAGTTCAGGCGAGTTCATTCAGCGGCTTTCAGATAAATCGATTCGATATTGTCAACTTTTTTGTCGTCATAAGCGGCGCGAGCGTTCATCACCTGTTGACGGTTTGTCACGGCCCAATCCCCGATAACCCCTAAAGGACCCGTCAGGGTGATACCAAGCTCGGTGAGTTGATAATCGACACGCGGCGGAACGGTCGGGAAAACAGTGCGGGTGAGGAAGCCGTCACGCTCAAGTCCTTTCAGCGTAAGTGTCAGCATTCGTTGGGAAATTCCCTCCACATCGCGCTTGATTTCGGTGAATCTCTTCTTGCCGAAACGTAAGGAGCGGATGACTTGCACGGTCCATTTGTCGCCGATGCGGGCCAGAATATCGGTGACTGCCGTGCAGGCTTGAGCCTCGTGGCGGTCTTGAGTTTCATGCTTGTTACCAAGGTCCAAAATAGTGCCTCCTTGCGCGGTCATTTCAAGTGACTATCTTAGCGCCAGTTACAAAATGTTACTAGTATCATTTTGGTAACCATCAAAATTAATCGTCAATGTGCGCCGTTATCTCCCGTAACGGCCGAGGAAAAAGTCATGTCCAATATCCTTCTCGTTCTGTCCAGCCCGCGCGGCGAAGAGTCCAATTCGACCAAAGTGGCGCGTTCGCTTGTTGCCAATCTTGAAGCCAAGTCCCATGGCTCAAATACGGTTGTGCGCGATGTGGCGACGCACAAACTGCCCCATATCGATAATGATTTCATCTCCGCCACACGTGGCCAGCCTGTATCCTTGTCGGTCGCACAAACGGAGGCTGTGAAGCTTTCCGACACATTGCTCGCGGAAGTGAATGCCGCCGATGTGATCGTCATCGGTGCGTCGATGCTGAACTTCGGCGTTCCATCCACGTTGAAAAGCTGGGTTGATTATCTCGCTGTTCCCGGCAAGACCTTCTCCTATTCGGAAAATGGCCCAAAGGGTCATTTGACCGGCAAAAAGGTCTATCTCGTTCAAGCAACGGCCGGCGTTTATTCGCAAGGTCCAGGACAAGCAGCTGACTTCCTCTCGCCATACCTGCGCCAAGTGCTCGGCTTTATGGGCCTCACCGATTTTGAAGTGATCCATGTTGAAGGCACAGCCTTTGGTCCGGAAGCTGCGGAGAAGGCGATGAACCAAGCCTTTGATCGCGCCGCTGCTTTGGCAGCTTAAAACTACTTTCTACCTAAAATGAAAAACCCTGCGCCATTGACTTGGTGCAGGCTTTTTTTGTGCATTTAGGCGGGGAGTTTGGCCTTAACTTCATTCCTCATCATCGCCGTCGTCATTCTCATCCAAAAACCGCGTCGCACGCCATTCGGTGAGCTTTTGGTTGATCGCATCCAGCACAAAATGTCGGGCAGCGTCCTGCTCATAGCCTTCGTCCAACAACGCATCATACTCTGTGTGCACATGGCGGATATGGGTGACGATCGCCAACCAGACGCAGGTTGAGGCTGGCAAGGCTTTATATCTGCGCTTGGCGGCAAGCTCGCGGATAGGTTCGGCATCAATAAACATTGCGCCCGGCACTAAAAGTGTCAGAGCTTTGGCGATGTCTTTTTGCCTCTTGGTGGAAAGCGCCATTTTCTGTTCCGCTTGCGAAGTTATGCTTGCACGATTCTCAGTTATCACATAAACATATCTTTATATGTGTGGGACAGCAAGATGAGCGATGCAAACCAATTAGGCCTGAGTGAACTGGTCGATACTTTGAAAGCGGCAGCGGAATCCAGCCGTTTGCGCATTCTGGCATTGCTGAAGCGCGGCGATCTTACCGTCTCTGACATCACGCTCATTCTCGGCCAGTCCCAACCACGCGTGTCACGGCATTTGAAGTTGTTGCATGAAGCGGGACTGATTGACCGCTATCAGGAAGGCTCTTGGGCCTACTTTCGCCTTTCCGATTCGTCCTTGGCCGGGGCGCTTGGGCAAGCACTGGCGGGGCGGGTGGATGGCAGCGATCCGGTGATTGCACGCGATCTTGAGCGGCTTGCCGATGTGAAAGCCGAGCGGCAAAACAATGCCGCCGAGTACTTCCGTACCCATGCCAAATCATGGGACGAAATCCGTACCATGCATGTGCCGGATGATGCGGTGGAGATGCAGATTAAGAAGTTGATCGGCAAAGCGCCGTTTCAGGCCATGCTCGACCTTGGCACGGGCACGGGGCGGCTCTTGGAGCTGTTCGCAAGCCAATATCGTCGCGCCATCGGCATTGATATGAGCCGCGACATGCTCGCTGTTGCCCGTGCCAACCTTGATCGCGCGGGTATTACCCATGCGCAGGTGCGCCAAGGCGATATTTACGCGCTGCCGGTCGATCGCGAAAGTTTTGATCTGGTCACGCTGCATCAGGTCTTACATTTCCTTGATGATCCGGCACAAGCGATCCGCCAAGCCGCGCGGGCCCTGCGCCCGTCAGGTCGCATGGTCATTGTGGACTTCGCGCCGCACGCCCAAGAGTTCTTGCGTCAAGCGCAAGCGCATGTGCGTCTCGGATTTTCGGACGAGCAAATTAAGCAATGGGTGACAGAGGCTGGGCTGGAACTTGTGTCAGTCGATGATTTTGAACCAAAATCCGGCGAGAAACTAACCGTGAAGCTTTGGTTTGCCCGCGACCCGCGCCTGTTGATTGCGGCGGAAACTCACAAAACATATTTTGATCTGGAGACAGTTTGATGAACGCCTTTCGCCTTTCGCGTCGCCCGGAACTCGGCAAGGACATCCGCGTCTCGTTTGAATTTTTTCCGCCGAAAAGCCCGGATATGGAAGAAAAGTTGTGGGCCACCGTTCAACGTCTGGAGCCGCTCAATCCGGATTTTGTGTCCGTGACCTATGGGGCAGGGGGTTCAACGCGCGAGCCGACTTTGCGCACCGTCAAGCGCATCTTGGACAATTCGGCCTTGAAAGCCGCGGCCCATTTGACCGGCGTCAATGCGTCGAAAGCGGCTGTGGACGAGGTCGTGCGCGAGTTTCACGATAATGGTGTACGCCGTCTGGTCGTGTTGCGCGGCGATCCGCAAGAAGGAGTTGGAGCAAAATACACGCCACACAGTGATGGCTATCAAAGCACGGCGGAGATGATTTCTGGTCTGAAAGATATTGCCGATTTTGACATTTCAGTCTCTGCCTATCCCGAAAAGCATCCGGAAAGCCGCGACTTTGCTACCGACATTGACGTTTTGAAGCGTAAGGTCGATGCGGGTGCAGACCGGGCCATAACGCAGTTTTTCTTCGATAATGATTTGTATGAAAGCTATGTCGAAAAAGTGCGGCGCACGGGTATTTACATCCCGATCCTGCCAGGCATTTTGCCGGTGCATAATTTCAAACAGGTCAAAAACTTCTGCTCGCGCTCCGGCACCCACGTTCCGTCATGGCTGGCCGAACGCTTTGACGGCTTGGACAATGATCCGCAGACGCACGCGCTGGTGGCGTCAGCTGTTGCGGCCGAGCAAGTTCTCGATCTGATCGAACGCGGTGTGCAGGATTTCCATTTTTACACAATGAACCGAGCGGATCTGGCCTTCGCCATTTGCCATCTCATCGGCGTCCGCCCGCTTTCGACGCAGAGCGCTGTCGCCGCCTAAAAATTGGCAACAAAAAGGCCGGATCGGACCCCGGCCTCTTTCTACTTGAAGTGCGGAACCAATATTGCTCCGAGGTTTCGATTTGTCACATTGTCCTATGCATTGATGATTCCATCAAAACGGAAATACTCTCATCACCTAGGGGATGAACCCAAAAATCATTGCGCTTACAAACGCAAAGGCAGCACAGAACATAACGACATTAAGCGACTTGGTCAGTCCCATCGGCTTGTCTCCGTGTTGATCTTGCGACAAATGTAGTCGCTCCCACGCCCTTCGCCAAGAGAAATCCATGCTGCATTGCGGCATAAACGTGGAAAATTTATGTTAACCCTACCCGCAAATCGTTGATAAATAACCGTATTTTCAGGCATTCATTATTTGTTAAAGATGGTTAAACAGATTCATTCCGGATAAACGCAATTTTAATTAAATTGAGCGTTATCAAATATTTGTCGAAAGTTTTGATTATAGGCTAGCGCTTGGTTTTCATGACGTTTGCAAGTCTGCCATCGATGGTCACCAGCCCTAGGCCGATCAATCCCATTCCCGCTGCGTCGAAAAGTGACAGCTTCTCATCAAGAAAAACACTCCCGAGCAGCACCGCGCTGATCGGGACGAGCAGGGTGACCAAAGACACGACAGTCGCGCCAGCCCTGGCAACAATGCGGAAGAACAGGATATATGCGAAGGCGGTAGAGGCGAGGGCCAAGGCGAGTATTGTCGCCCAAACGTGGGGCGAAACAACACCTGCGTCCCAAGTGCCATGAACGATAAATGCAATGGGCAACATGATGATTGTCGCGGCAGTTAGTTGGCCGGTGGCAATTACTGTGGGCGGCACGCCCTTGAAGCGCTTGGCATAGATTGAAGCGAAGGCATAAGAAATGCCTGCTCCGATCACCGCCAGTTCTGCCCAAAGCGGCGCACCAAACCCGGTCTTAGCCGAAGGCCCGATGATGAGCGCGGCACCGGCAATGCCGAGCACAATGCCAATGATTTTATTGGTTGTGAATTTTTCATCGCTGGTCAGGCTGTTTGCCGCAATCACCGTCCAAAACGGTACTAGGGCGTTGAGGATAGACGCGAGACCCGCACCGAGCTTGGTTTGGCCGATAAACAATAACGAAAATGGAATGGCATTGTTAAAAAGGCCAAGCAGAAGAAAGGGTAAAAAGGGTTGGCTTTTGAACAACGGCCCTTCACCGCGGACCCCGAGATAAAGATGCAGCGCTGCGGCGGCGATGGCGACGCGCAGGAGAACAAGCATGAGCGGCGGGACTTCCTGCACGGCAATGCGGGCGAAAAAGAACGATCCGCCCCAGAGCAGGCTGAGAAACAGAAGCATGCCCCAGACCGAGGCGGGGATAGTAGATTTGGAGGATGTTGACATGATGGTCGCTCCGCTAACAGACCATTGCGACAAATCCACCCGAAACTTGAAAACACGAGGATAGATTCTTTCACTTTTCACCCCACCCCATCATCGTCGTCGGGTTCGTTGTTTAGCCCGGAGA
>JANOYJ010000183.1:0-2677 GCA_031428815.1 Phyllobacterium sp. | reverse complement strand
GATCTCATGGGCAATCTCCGCCGCAAGCAACCCGAGCGCGCTGAGACGTTCGGATTGACGCATCTCTTCCTCCAAGGTCACCAACCGGTCGTAAAGCCGCGCCTTCTCCAATGCCACAATCGGTGTCGCGGAATCCTATATGGATGGCGATTGGTCGAGCCCCGATGTGACGACATTTCTGGAGCTCTTCCTTGTCAATCAGGAAATGGGCGAAAAGCTCGCAGGCGGCGCAAACTGGATCATTGCCGCCATTCAGCGTGTCCGCCATTTTCTGAATGAAAACACCCGGAGCAAATCCAAGAAAAACATCTCCGCCCATTACGATCTCGGCAACGCCTTCTATTCGGCTTGGCTCGACCCGGGCATGACTTATTCCTCCGCGCTTTATTCTGAAGGCGCGAACGATTTAGAATCCGCTCAGATCACCAAATATCGCGCATTGGCCAATGACATGGGCATCAAACCGACCGACCACGTCTTGGAAATCGGCTGTGGCTGGGGCGGTTTCGCCGAATATGCCGCAAGCGAGATTGGCTGTAAGGTCACCGGTCTCACCATCAGCCAAGAGCAATTCGATTACGCTACTCAGCGCATTGCCAAAGCCGGCCTGTCAGACAAAGTTACGATCAAGTTCCAAGATTATCGCGACGAGACCGGCACCTATGACCACATCGCCTCCATCGAAATGTTCGAAGCCGTTGGCGAGCGGTTTTGGACGACATACTTTGAACAGCTCAAATCACGGCTGAAACCCGGCGGCACGGCTGGCCTGCAAGTCATTACGATCAGTGAGGGCAATTTCAAAAGCTACCGTCAGCGTCCGGACTTCATCCAGCGTTATGTCTTTCCAGGTGGCATGTTGCCGACGCCCAATCATCTGCGCAGCCTCGGCTCGGACCACAGTCTGGCGCTGAGGCACGAGCGCGTCTTCGCCGCCGACTACGCAAGAACGCTGGCCGAATGGCGCACGCGCTTTTGGGCTTCATGGGAAAATGTCCGCAAGCAAGGCTTCGACGAGCGTTTCAAGCGGCTATGGGAATTCTACCTTTATTATTGCGAAGCCGGTTTTCGCACCGAATACATCGATGTGCGCCAGGTTGTATTCAGCCGGATTTGACATATGTTTCGACCTCTCATTTCAAATGAGTAAGGGTTGAATGATGACGAACACAATCACCAGCGAAACCGAACTGGACGCGCTCTATGGCGTGCCCATTGCGGCGTCAATCTTGAAAGAAATCGACTTTATCTCCGATGACTATCGCCAATTCATCGAAGCCTCGCCCTTCGTCATTCTTTCGACCTCCGGCCCGGAAGGTCTCGATTGTTCGCCGCGCGGCGATCCGAAGGGCTTTGTCCGCGTCGCTGATCCGAAAACGCTGATGATCCCCGACCGGCGCGGCAATAACCGCTTGGATTCGCTGCGCAACATTGTCCGTGACCCGCGCGTCGCGCTGTTGTTCCTTATTCCCGGCATCGGCGAAACCATGCGTGTCAACGGGCGGGCGCATCTTTCAACCGACGCCGACCTTTGCGCGTCCTTCGAGATCGAAGGAAAGATCCCACAATGCGTCATCGTCATCCAAGTCGAGCGCGTCTATCCGCAGTGCCAAAAGGCGCTGGCGCGTTCCAAGCTCTGGAGCGCAGACACTCAAGTCCCACGCTCGGCTTTGCCGTCGGTTGGCCAAATGATGCAGCGGCTGTCAAAAGACGCATTCGACGGCCAAGCCTATGACGCGGCCTATCCTGAGCGGATGAAGCAGACGATCTATTGAGATCGATCAATTTGCCCGTTTGATCAACAGGTGTGCCGCCTTCGCAGATGGCGTAAACTCAGCGCATTCATAGCCCAGCGCCTTCAAATTCAGTCCCGTAAACAGCGGCTCGCCGCTTCCCAGCAGCACCGGCGACATCACGATATGCAGTTCGTCAATCAGACCGGCTTTGAGATATTGACGGACCGTCGACGCGCCGCCTCCGATGCGAATATCCTTGTCTCCCGCGACGGACTTCGCGTGGGTCAGCGCCTCTTCAATGCCGCCAGTGACAAAGTGAAATATATTATCGCCTTCCATTGCAAGCGACGGTCGGGCGTGATGGGTCAGAACAAAGGTCGGCACATGATAGGGCGGGTTCGGTCCCCACCAACCCTTCCATTCAAACTCCCAAGGACCGCGCGCCGGGGTAAACATATTGCGACCCATGATCCACGCGCCGACATTTTGCATGCTCGCTTCAGCAAAATCATTATCGATGCCAGTGGATCCCGCATCGCCGCCATGGGTCTCTCGAAACGTCTTAGTCGGAAAAAACCATTCATGCAGACCTTTGCCGCCAACACCGAGCGGATTATTCAAATCCTGATCCGGGCCCGCACCAAAACCATCAATTGAAACTGCAAACGCGCTGACGCGAACTTTTCCCATGGCGGGCACTCCTTGGATATCAAAACAGAAGGACAAACTATGCCAGAGCGCATCCAGAGGGCAAGCATCTTACCTCAAACCCCCGCCTCAATCCCCATCGACGTGCGGTCCACCACTTCCCTGAGTGCAAAGCTCGAATTGATCCGCACCACATAAGGCATGGCCGACAACCACTCTTTGTGAATGCGCTCGTAGTCGGCAAGGTCTTTCGCCGCGATGCGCAGGAGATAGTCGTATTCGCCGGACATCAA
>JANOYJ010000182.1:0-3455 GCA_031428815.1 Phyllobacterium sp. | reverse complement strand
GCGATGAGGTATTCTCGACCGCCAACAAATACCTTGCCGAAGGCGCCGCCGCATTTGACACTTACTTTGTGGAGGCCGCCATCGCTGAATTTTATGTTGCCTGAACTGTCCGTCTCGATGAGATTGATAGTGGCGAGGAAGTCATAGCCCGGTCGAAGCGACGGCGATTGTGAAGTCAAAACCATGCTGACTGTCATTTGGTCGCTGAAAGTTTGCCTATGGAATTCAATGGGTTCGGCAAAGGCCGCTTGCGTGCCAATCGCGGTCGCAAATATTAATATCTGAACTCCATTCATGTCCGCCTCCCAGCTTAAACACGATGCTGGTATCATGGCAGATGACGGGAGAAATGCGAGTCAATTTCTCGGCATTAGAACGCGATCAAAAGGCAGTGCACCGAGAAAGTTGGCGGTCGTTGGTTCAACTACTTTTGCGGCTGGCTCTCTTGGCGTTCAAATGGTGAAAGCAACCAGATGGGACTGAAAGAGCGCCCAAACAGGATGCGAACCTGCTTGGGCGGTAGACAGAGTTTACTTCAGCTCTGTGACCGTCAGTTTGCCATTGACGCGGTCGGCGACGAATTCAATTTTTGCGCCTTCTTTCAGCGTTTCCAGCATCGCCTTGTCTGCAACCTTGAACACCATTGTCATGGCGGGCATGTCAAGACTTTTGAGCGGTTCGTGGATGAGCGTGACCTTCTCATTCTTCATGTCAATTTTTTTCACCGTGGCCTTGGTGAACTCGGCTGCGTATGCACCAAATGCAGTTGCTGCCGTGAAGGCGAGCGCTATGGCTGTTTTCATTGAGAGCTTCATTTTGTTTTCCAATCTGTTTGGGAGGGATTATTTGGCGGCGACTTTAAGTTCGCCATGCATTCCGGCATCATAGTGTCCGGGAACAAGGCAAGCGAACTGAAAGCCGCCATCATTGGTGAACTTCCAGACAATATCGCCTGCTTCACCCGGTGCCAGGCGAATGGCGTTGGGGTCGTCGTGCTCCATCTCCGGAAATTTTTCCATAAGCGCCTTGTGCTCGATGATCTTGTCATGCTCATCGAGGACAAATTCATGGTCGAGTTCGCCGATATTCTTGATTCGAAGTTTGATCGTCTGGCCCTTGCGCACCTGCAGGTTTGCTGGCGAAAAGATCATCTTTCCATCGTCTGTCTCTTTCATTGTCACCTGAATTGTTTGAGTGACTTTGGCTTTGTCGCCAGCTTCCCCCACCTTCATGGCTTCAGTATGACCGCCCTCATGTGTGCCGGCCGCAAATGCGGAAGTCGTCAGCAGAGTGCAAGTTAGTGCAAGTATCAGTCGTACCATTTCAATTTCCTTTTGCTGTTGTTGGGAGGATGTGCATCACAATCAGCCATTGCTCTTTGGAGGCGGCGTGACTTGTGTCTTCGCGTCCGTCGCCTTTGAAGCGTCCGGCAGTTCGCCAGTCCATTCCCAAGCTTCGGTGCCGGGCGGGTTTTTGTACCAGCCAGGATCTTTGTAATCATCGGCGTTGATGCCTTCGCGGACTTTTACCACTGAGAACATGCCACCCATCTCAATGGGTCCATAAGGCCCCCAGCCTGTCATCATCGGCACGGTGTTATCCGGCAGTGGCATTTCCATTTCACCCATGTCGGCCATGCCGGCAGTGCCCATCGGCATGTATTCCGGCTGGAGCTTGCGGATCTTTTTCGTGACCGAGCTCTTGTCAACGCCGATGAATGTCGGGACATCGTGGCCCATTGCATTCATGGTGTGATGCGCCTTGTGGCAATGAATCGCCCAATCGCCTTCATAAACGGCCTTGAATTCGTAGGCCCGCATTGCGCCCACCGGTATGTCAATTGACACTTCCGGCCAGCGCGCTTCCGGTCGCGTCCAACCGCCGTCGGTGCACGTCACTTCGAAATCATAACCATGCATATGAATGGGGTGATTGGTCATAGTCAAATTGCCCACACGCACGCGGACCTTGTCGTTTTTGCTGACGACGAGCGGGTCAATGCTGGGGAACATACGGCTATTCCAACACCAAAGATTAAAGTCCGTCATCGTCATGATTTTCGGAACGTAAGAGCCGGGGGTTATGTCATACGCGTTAAGCAAAAAGACAAAATCTCGGTCAACGCGCATGAAGGTAGGGTCTTTGGGATGCACAATGAACATCCCCATCATGCCCATCGCCATCTGCACCATTTCGTCTGCGTGGGGATGATACATAAAGGTGCCGCTTTTCACGAGGTCAAACTCGTAAACAAATGTCTTTCCGGGTTTGATTTGCGGGTGGGACAGACCGCCCACACCGTCCATACCGGACGGCAAGATCATGCCGTGCCAATGAACGGTGGTGTGTTCCGGAAGCTTGTTGGTGACAAAGAAGCGGACCCTGTCGCCCTCGACGGCTTCAATTGTGGGACCGGTCGATTGGCCATTGTAGCCCCACAGGTACGCCGTCATGCCTTCTGCAATCTCGCGCTCAACAGGCTCAGCCACGAGGTGAAACTCTTTCACCCCGTTGTTCATGCGAAATGGCAGCGTCCATCCATTCAACGTGACGACTGGCTGGTAATCTGGACCTGTCGCTGGGTGCAGCGGGCCGCCTGTTTCCGCCGTGCTCACAAGAGTGGCATCAGGCAGGCCCATGTTGGTCGTTTTCGTCCATGCTGACGAGGAAATCAGTGCTGCGCCCGCTGCACCCACTCCCAAAAGTTGACGTCTGTTGAACTGTGTCATTTCCTATCCTTTCAGGATGTTTCAGTGACCGCCGCCGCCGGAATCGGCGAGAGCGACATCGCTGGCGCCACCGCCGGATGACGCACCGCCGCCGAAAATTGCGGCGTTCATATTGGCCTCTGCGAGCCAGAAATCACGCTTGGCATTGACGGATTGGAGCAGGGTTCCGATTTTTGCCCGCGTATCCGCGAGCAGTTCAAACGTGTTGGTGATCATACCATTGTAGGTGAGAAGGCTCTCCTCCTCTATTTTCACCCTGAGAGGCAGGACACTGTTTCTGTAGTGCCGCGCAATCTCATGGGTTGACCGGTAGCTCGTATAAGCAGAGCGCGCCTCTGAGCGAATGGTAACCGCCTTCTCGGCAAGCAGATTGGCATCGCGCATGTACGCTAGTTCGGCCTTGCGCATGCGGGCTTTTCCGCTGTCAAAGACCGGAATTACAAACTCCAGTTCCACCTGCGGCAAGACCGTCGTTTTAACGCCCGGCTCGTCAGCTTCCCGTTCCCTTTCGAGTTCGGCACCGCTGATGATTTCCAAGTCCGTAAGGTAGCGCGTTGCCTCGGTAAGACCGTAACCTTTGGCGGTGGCTTCAAGCTGTAGTTTGGCAACTTGCAGGTCAACGCGCTCGCGGAGCGCTTCGCCTTCGATCAGGTCTTTGGCCTTCAGTTTTGCGGGAAGTGCGGGCAATTTGTTAGGCACGAAATAGTCAACTTCTGTACCCCAAAG
>JANOYJ010000181.1:0-5241 GCA_031428815.1 Phyllobacterium sp. | reverse complement strand
TCATCTTGGCCCAAAACCACATCTGACCCATGCGGCACATGCCAAACGTAAAACACGGCTCCCACCGCTTTCAACCGTTCCGCTTCGGTTGATTTTATAATTCCGAAGACTTCGTTGGCTTGTGGCTCCCAAGCGAGACGCACGGTCTTGGAGGTGCGGATGGCGTCCGCGAGTTTTACTGTCATCTGGTTGGCGTGGCTTGCGAGGTTCAGCCAGAGATCATCTTTCAGGTATGCATCAAACTGCGCGGCGATGAAGCGGGATTTGGAGAAAAGCTGCGCGGCGCGTTTGCGCAAGAAAGGGACTTGGCCTGAATGAGCGGGGTTCATCACAATGAGCGCTTCAGCGCACCAGCAGCCGTTTTTTGTGCCGCCGAACGACAGAATGTCGACGCCGCGTTTCCAGGTCATTTCGGCTGGCGTGCAGCGGAGATTGACCAAAGCATTGGCGAACCGCGCACCATCCATGTGCAAAGGCACGCCGTTTTCTTTCGCGATTGATGAAATCGAATCGATTTCTGCCAGCGTGTGCACTGTGCCGATTTCCGTGGCTTGTGTGATTGTGACGGCCATGGGTTGACCGGAATGCACGAATTCGGCGGGGTAACGTTTGATGGCGTGTCGCAAATTACCGGTGTTGATTTTGCCGTCGGGACCATCGACAGCGCAAAGCCTCGCACCGCCGGTGAACCATTCCGGCGCGCCGCATTCATCTTCAATGACATGCGCCTCGCGGTGACAAAAGGTAACCCCGCCGGGCGTGTTGACTGAAGCGAGGGCAAGCGCATTGGCGGCTGTACCGGTGGCGACGAAGAAGACTGAGACGTCGCGCTCGAAGATGTCGCAGAATTTTCGTTCAACGGTTTTGTCGAGATCGCTGGAACCATAAGGGGACGCATAGCCGCTAGAATGGCGGGCGAGATTTTCAGAGATGGCAGGGTGTGCACCGGCCCAGTTATCTGAGGCAAAGATCATCAGTAGGGAAACTCCAAAAACGACGGTTTTGGCAGGAAGCCTCAAGGGGCGCAATCGTGATTTGCTGTTCGCTATCGCTTGAGGAAAAATGCGCCTCGCACCTTGTGCGCTGTTATATTTTATGCCAAAGATAAATAGGACAGTATTACTGCCATAATTGCAATTGGTTTCAGGCTGGTGCGGAGAAGGTTTCGCACCGGCTTTTGGCGCGAAAGCGGTATGACCGCCGGAAGATATAGGCTCCGCCCGCGTTCAGGGCGAACAGGAGGACAAAGCGATGACGATTTTGACGCCATCTGTAACGACGCTGTCGATGCAGGATCCCGGTCGCAACATTGCCAAAACCTTGGGCCTTCCGCTCGCTCAAGGGCTTTATGATCCGAAGAATGAACATGACGCCTGCGGCGTTGGTTTTATCGCGCAGATGAAAGGCGTGAAGTCGCATCAGCTCGTGCGCGACGGGCTCGCCATGCTCGAAAACCTCACACATCGCGGTGCAGTTGGTGCTGATCCGTTGATGGGTGACGGCGCGGGGCTGTTGGTGCAGATTCCTGATGCGTTTTTCCGTCCTGAGATGGCCAAACAGAGTGTTACTCTGCCGGAAGCCGGGCAATACGCGGTCGGCTATATTTTCATGCCGCAAGATGCCGGGCTTCGGGCGCATTGCGAGGGCATTGTCAAAGAAGTTATTGCGGCAGAGGGGCAGATTTTCCTCGGCTTCCGCGATGTGCCGGTGGATAATTCCAGCCTTTCCAAGGCACCGGCTATTGCCGCCACTGAGCCGTATCACAGCCAAGTCTTCATCGGGCGCGGGCCGCTGACTTTGGACGAAGACTCATTTGAACGGCGCATGTATATCTTACGCAAAGTGATTTCCAACCGGATTTATACCGAGACGCAAGGCCTCGATAACGGGTTTTATGTCGTGTCGCTGTCGGCGCGGACGATCGTCTATAAGGGCATGTTCCTCGCTTATCAGGTGGGATCTTATTTCAAGGACCTTTCCGATGCGCGTTTTGAATCATCGCTTGTTCTCGTGCATCAGCGGTTTTCGACCAACACATTCCCGTCGTGGAAGCTGGCGCATCCCTACCGGATGGTGGCGCATAATGGCGAAATCAACACATTGCGCGGCAATGTGAACTGGATGGCCGCGCGCCAGGCGTCGGTGGATTCCGAGCTTTTCGGTAATGACATTTCCAAGCTCTGGCCAATTTCCTACGAAGGGCAATCGGATACGGCATGTTTTGACAATGCACTCGAATTTCTCTGCCAAGGCGGCTATCCGCTCGCCCATGCCATGATGATGCTGATCCCGGAGGCTTGGGCCGGCAACAAGCAAATGGCGAAGGGTCGCAAGGCGTTTTACGAGTATCATGCTGCTCTGATGGAGCCGTGGGACGGGCCTGCCGCTGTGGCATTCACCGATGGCCGCCAAATTGGCGCGACGCTGGATCGCAATGGTTTGCGCCCGGCGCGTTATATCGTGACGGATGACGACCGGGTGATTATGGCCTCGGAAGCCGGGGTTTTGCCGATCGATGAAGCCAGGATCATCAAGAAGTGGCGTTTGCAGCCGGGCAAGATGTTGCTGATCGATTTGGCCAAGGGCCGGATCGTCTCTGATGATGAGATCAAGGAAGAGATGGCGGGGAGCTTCCCCTATGCTGAGTGGCTGAAGCGCACGCAGCTTGTGCTCGAAGAGCTAAAGCCGGTGGAGCCGCGCGCCGCGCGTACCGATGTCTCGCTGTTGGATCGCCAGCAGGCGTTTGGCTACACGCAAGAAGACACGAAGCTGTTGATGTCGCCAATGGCCACAACAGGCCAGGAAGCGATTGGCTCGATGGGGACGGACACGCCGATTTCGGCGATGTCGGATGTGTCGAAGCTGTTGTTCACCTATTTCAAGCAGAACTTTGCGCAGGTGACCAATCCGCCGATTGATCCGATCCGCGAAGAGCTGGTGATGAGCCTTGTCTCGTTTATCGGGCCCCGGCCGAATATCTTTGATTTGGAAGGCAGTTCACGGCGCAAGCGCCTGGAAGTGCGCCAGCCGATCCTGACCAATGAGGATTTGGAAAAAATCCGCTGCATCGGGCATACCGAAGACCGGTTCGACACCAAAACGCTCGACATTACCTATTCGACCATCGAAGCAGCAGCCGGGATGCGCGGCGCACTTGACCGGCTTTGTGATCGCGCGGAAGCGGCGGTGGCGGGCGGTTATAACATCATCATTCTGTCGGACCGTCAGGTTGGATCAGACCGGATTCCGATACCGTCCCTTTTGGCGACGGCGGCGGTACATCATCATTTGATCCGCAAGGGATTGCGCACGTCGGTAGGTCTCGTTGTCGAGACAGGCGAGCCACGCGAGGTCCATCATTTCTGCTGTCTCGCCGGTTATGGCGCAGAAGCGATCAACCCGTATCTGGCGTTCGAGACGCTGGAAGACATGCATGAGCGCGGTGAGTTTCCGCCGGAAGTGCAAAAGGAAGAATTGGTCCATCGCTTTATCAAGTCGGTCGGCAAGGGCATATTGAAGGTCATGTCCAAGATGGGCATTTCGACCTATCAGTCCTATTGCGGAGCGCAGATTTTCGATGCGATCGGGTTGAAGACCGATTTCGTCAACCAATATTTTTTCGGCACATCAACGACGATTGAGGGCGTTGGCTTGGATGAAGTGGCGGAAGAAACCTATCGCCGCCATTTCCTCGCGTTTAGTGATGATCCGGTTTTGGCGCGCTCGCTCGAAGTCGGCGGTGAATATATGTTCCGTATGCGCGGCGAGGCGCATTTGTGGTCGCCAAATGCGGTTGCGACCTTGCAGCATGCGGTGCGTAAGGGCGAGCCTGAGACCTTCGCTCAATATTCGGCGATGGTGAATGACAAGGCGGCGCGGGCGCAGACTATTCGCGGGCTGTTCCACATCAAAATGGCGGATGAGGCCGGGCGCGCGCCGGTGTCCATCGATGACGTTGAACCCGCCAAGGACATTGTGAAGCGGTTTTCCACTGGGGCGATGTCGTTCGGGTCGATTTCACGCGAGGCCCATTCGACCCTGGCGGTGGCGATGAACCGGATTGGCGGTAAGTCGAACACCGGCGAGGGCGGCGAGGAGCCGGACCGCTATCTGCCGCTGCCGGACGGCTCGCGCAATCCTGAGCGTTCTGCGATCAAACAGGTCGCGTCGGGACGCTTTGGCGTGACGGCGGAATATCTGGTCAACTCGGACATGATGCAGATCAAAGTGGCGCAGGGCGCAAAGCCCGGCGAGGGCGGACAATTGCCCGGCCACAAGGTGGATGCGACGATTGCCAAGACACGGCATTCAACGCCCGGTGTCGGCCTCATATCGCCGCCGCCGCATCATGATATTTATTCGATCGAAGATTTGGCGCAGCTGATTTTTGACCTGAAAAACGTCAATCCGGATGCGGACGTGTCGGTGAAACTCGTCTCCGAAGTGGGCGTCGGCACGGTTGCCGCAGGCGTTGCTAAGGCGCGGGCCGATCACATTACGATCTCCGGTTATGATGGCGGCACGGGTGCGTCGCCACTGACCTCTATCAAGCATGCGGGCAGCCCATGGGAAATGGGCTTAGCCGAAACGCATCAGACATTGGTGCTGAACGGTCTCCGCTCGCGCATTGCCTTGCAGGTGGATGGCGGATTGCGAACCGGTCGCGATGTGATTGTCGGGGCATTGCTGGGGGCTGATGAATTCGGCTTTTCGACCGCGCCACTGATTGCGGCGGGCTGTATCATGATGCGCAAATGCCATTTGAACACCTGCCCGGTGGGCGTCGCGACGCAGGACCCGGTCCTACGCACGCGTTTCAAGGGAACGCCTGAGCATGTCATTAACTTCTTTTTCTTCATCGCCGAAGAAGTGCGGGCGATCATGGCCGAGATGGGCTTAACGAAGTTCGAGCAATTGATCGGGCGCTCGGAGCTTCTTGAAAAGGAAGAGATGATCCAGCTTTGGAAGGCCAAGGGTCTCGATTTCTCCAAGATTTTCTACAAGCCGGAAGCTGCGCTTGAAGAGACCTATTGGACCAAGCGCCAGAAGCATCCGATTGATGATGTTCTGGATAGAAAGCTGATTGCTGAGGCAGAGGCTGCTTTGTCGAAGAAGCAACCGGTGAGAATCCATACGATTATCAAGAACGTTGACCGCTCTGTTGGTGCAATGTTGTCGGGCGCGATTGCCAAAAAATACGGGCAAAAGGGTCTGCCGGATGACACGATCCATGTGACTTTG
>JANOYJ010000180.1:0-3621 GCA_031428815.1 Phyllobacterium sp. | reverse complement strand
ATGGCTTCTCCAGCAAATTCAATGACATGCCCATTGCCGCCCGCTGTGCCGATTTCGCCGATAATGGCAAGGATGATGTCCTTGGCGGTAACATGTGCGGGAAGTTGCCCATCAACACGCACCAGCATGTTCTTGGCCTTTTTCTGGATCAGCGTTTGGGTGGCAAGCACATGCTCGACCTCGGATGTGCCGATACCATGCGCCAAAGCGCCGAACGCGCCATGGGTTGAGGTATGGCTGTCGCCGCAAACAATGGTCATTCCGGGCAGGGTGAAGCCTTGTTCCGGCCCGACAATGTGGACAATGCCCTGACGCGGATCGTTTTCAGAATAATATTCAACACCAAAATCCAAGGCATTCTTGGCCAAAGCCTCAACCTGAATGCGGCTTTCCTCATTTTTGATGCCGAGAGCGCGATCCGGCGAGGTCGGCACGTTGTGATCAACCACCGCGAGCGTCTTTTCGGGGTGACGCACGGTGCGTCCGGCAATTCGTAGTCCTTCAAACGCCTGCGGGCTTGTCACTTCATGCACAAGATGGCGATCAATATAAAGAAGGCATGTTCCATCTTCCTGCCGGTCGACGACATGGTCGTCAAATATCTTGTCATAAAGTGTTTTTGCGTCGGTCATCGCGGGTAAGTCCTGTACGGATTGGAAATCAGAGGCTCCTTTAGCGCAAGACCTGCGCTTGGGAAAGTCTTTGCTTTGTCTCAAATAGTGACGGCGTGACGGCGAGCCGAGTCTAAGATTCCGCTTTATTGTGCGCTGCAACAGGTGTATATCGCGCCACCATGAACGGCCAAGACAACAAACAACACGGCCAAGGCGGCTCGATTTTTCGCTGCAAAGAAGATAATTTCTGATCATGAATCAAAATGACCTGAACCCGCAAGCGGCCGGGACGACGATAAACGGCGCGGAGGTGAACCCGCGCGAACACCAGGCAAGCGGGCCGTTTCTTGGCCTCGCCGTCGGTTCGGTCGGCGTCGTCTTCGGCGATATCGGCACCAGCCCGCTCTATGCTCTGCGCGAATCCCTGCACCATGCGGCGGGCGATGGCATTCAACGGGTCGAAGTGGTGGGCATCGTCTCCCTGATCCTTTGGGCGCTCATTCTTGTTGTGACCATCAAATATGTGGCGCTCATCATGCGAGCCGACAATGACGGCGAAGGCGGCACACTGTCGCTGATGGCGCTCACTCAAAAGGTCATCGGACGCGGCATGAATGTGTCGTTTTTCTTCGGCGTTATCGGCGCTGCGCTGTTTTATGGCGATTCCATCATTACACCGGCGATTTCAGTGCTTTCCTCGGTGGAAGGTTTCAAAGTCGTCACGCCGGTCTTCGAGCCCTATATCCTGCCCATCGCCATCGTGATCCTTATCCTGTTATTCTCCGTGCAAAGCCGGGGCACAGCCAAAGTCGCCACCTATTTTGGGCCGATCATGGTGGTCTGGTTTCTGACGCTCGCAGCGCTCGGCCTTTATCATATCGCCGATGACCCTGAGATTTTCTACGCCTTCAACCCCGTCAACGCGCTGTATTTCCTGTTCAATCATGGCGTTATCGGCGCGATTGTTCTTGGGTCTGTGTTCTTGGCCGTTACCGGTGCGGAGGCGCTTTATGCCGATATGGGCCATTTTGGCCGCTCGCCCATTCGCTGGGCGTGGATGTGTTTTGTCTTTCCGTGCCTGGCGCTGAACTATCTTGGCCAAGGCGCGATGATCTTGAATCACCCGGAAACCGCTGAGAACCCGTTTTTTCTCATGGCACCCGAATGGGCGACGCTGCCCGTTGTTATTCTGTCGTGCGTCGCGACGGTCATTGCCTGTCAGGCGGTCATTACCGGCGCATTCTCGCTGACGCGCCAAGCGGTGCAGCTCGGTCTTTTGCCGCGCCTCGAAATTCGCCATACGTCGGAAATGCTGGCCGGACAGATTTATCTGCCCAAGGTCAACCGGCTTCTCTTCATCGGCGTTATTCTTCTTGTGGTCCTGTTCAAGAACTCGTCCGCTTTGGCGTCGGCCTATGGCATCGCCGTTACCGGCTCGATGTTGGCTGACGCCGGATTGATGTTCATTCTGCTCTGGAAAGTCTGGAAATGGGGCTTCTGGCCGTCGGTGGCCGTGATGACGCCGTTCTTCATCATCGACTTTGCCTTCTTCGGTGCCAACCTTCTTAAGCTGTTTGACGGCGCATACATGCCGCTTGCATTTGGTGGCGCGTTGATCGTGGTAATGTGGACATGGGTACGCGGCTCGAAAATCATCTCGGACAAGTCGAAGCGTGAATCCGTGCCGCTGGCAGATCTCACCAAAATGCTGGAAAAGCGCCCGCCGCAGCGCGTCGCAGGCACCGCCGTCTTCATGACGGCAGACCCCGACACAGCGCCAGCCGCGCTGATGCACAATCTGAAACACAACCACGTCCTGCATAAGACAAACATTCTGATGACGATCAAAACGTCCAGCGCCCCTTATGTGGCCAACGATGACCAAATCCAGATCGACAACCTGTCTGATGATTTCCGCCGCATCATTGCAACGCTCGGCTATATGCAAACACCGCGTATTCCGCAGCTTCTCGCCGCCGCACGCCGTCAGGGCTGTGAGTTTGAGCTGATGCAAACTTCGTTCTTCCTCGGTCGCCGTACCATCAAGGCTTCGGCGAATTCCGGTATGCCGCTTTGGCAGGATGGCGTCTATATCGCCTTGGCGCGCGGCTCGGCCAATGCGACGGACTTCTTCCATATCCCGTATAATCGCGTGGTGGAAATGGGCAGTCAGGTTACGGTTTAACGGGTACTACCTCGCCGTTGACCAAGCGAACCAAATTGCCACTGCGGCCAAGAGCACCGACAAAACGCGCCTGACCCTTCGCTCTTGGACAGGATTGGTCAGGAGCGGCTCCAGCGATCCGGCGAGCAACACAATCAGGCTGTGAACGAGTGTGGCAATCGTGACATAGACCGCTGAAAGCGTGATGGTCTGATTGAGCACCGGCAGTGAGGTATCAATAAAGTCCGGTAGCACAGCGACATAGAAAACCGCTGCCTTGGGATTCAAGAGATTGGTGACAAAACCGCGCATAAAATAGCGGGCGTCGCTTTGGTGCTCTTGGATGTTGCCATCGCCGCGCCAGCCCTCATAGGCAAGCCACAGCAGATAGACGACGCCGGCCCAACGCAAAATTTCGTAGAGCGTGTCGGATGATTGAACAATTGCGGCGACACCGAAGGCAGCGATCAAGCCCACGATGGCAAGACCAGCGGCAACGCCGGCAACCGTGGCAAACCCGACCCGCCAGCCATTTGAGGCGGACACAATGGCCAGATAGGTCATGTTGGGACCGGGCGTCAGTTCAATCAACAGCGCTGTGAGCGCAAAGGCCCAGACAGACGGCGGAAAGAACGCGGCAATCTGATCCATGCCTTACCTTTGTTCCGATTGTCGCAGCCGCTTTTCGAGCCCGCGCAGGGCAAGCGACAGGCCCACTGTCATCACGAGGTAGATATAGGCGACGATTGAATAGGTTTCAAAAAACCGGAACGATCCGGACGCATAGACTTTGCCCATTTGCGTGATGTCGGCAACGCCAAGCACCGAGACCAGCGAGGAATC
>JANOYJ010000179.1:0-3468 GCA_031428815.1 Phyllobacterium sp. | reverse complement strand
AAATGAGGTCTGATCGAAAACGCCCACACGCTCGCGGATGGCCTTGTGTTCGCGGCCTACCGCGTCGAACCAGTTCTGGCGGCCATAGGTGTAGATGTCGTGATCCGCATCATTCGACCCGGCAAACCAGTTGGGGCGTTCCCAACCGAGCTTAGAGCCGAACACCGCCCCTTGGCTTTTCAGACGCTCATAAAGTGGTGAGGTCCGCACAGGCCGCGCCGAGACGAATTCCTCATGCGGCCACGCCATGGTGTAGTGATGCGCATAGGCCTCTTGTGTTCTCTCGCGCACCCAATTCGTATCGCGATGCACCGAACCGAAGCGTCTTATGTCAACGGGCCAAAGGTCCATGGGTGCCTCGCCGCCCGCCACCCATTCGGCCAAAGCCTTGCCCGCACCACCGCCCGACGCAATGCCGAATGCGTTGAAGCCCGTGCCGACATAGAAGTCTTTCAACTCCGGGGCCTCGCCGAGAATGAAATTCCCGTCTGGCGTGAAACTCTCCGGTCCGTTGATCATTTTCTTGATGCCTGTCGTTTCCAGTGCTGGAACGCGGGCCAGAGCCTGCTCCATCAGCGGCATAAAATGCTCTTGATCGTCGGGCAAAAGCTGGAAGGCAAAATCATGCGGCAAGCCGTTTTCGGCCCATGGTTTTGGGTTTGGCTCGTAACCACCAAAGGACAGGCCCCCGACTTCTTCCTTGAAATAAATCAGCCGGTCGGGATCGCGCAGCGTTGGCAGGTTTTTTTCAACGCCCTTGATCGGCTCCGTCAGCAAATATTGATGCTGGATCGAAACCAGCGGCACATTGACACCTGCCAGCGCGCCGACCTCCCGCGCCCATTGCCCGGCGCAATTGACGACTTTTTCACAGGCAATCCGTCCCTCTGGGGTCTCGACGCCGGTGACACGACCTTTTTCAATGACAAAGCCCGTGACGCGCACATTTTCAAAGAATTTGACCCCGCCCATCCGTGCGCCTTTGGCCAGCGATTGCGCGATGTCGGCGGGATTGGCTTGACCGTCAGTCGGCAGCAACGCTGCGCCATGCAGATCAGATATATCCATTACCGGCCAGAGGTCTTGCGCCTCTTTGGGTGAAAGCAAATGCATTTCCAGTCCGAACGAATGCGCCGTCGTCGCTTGCCGCTGGATTTCGACCATCCGCTCAGCATTGCAAGCCAGGCGTAGACCGCCGTTCATCTTCCAACCTGTAGCCAAGCCGGTTTCCTGTTCGAGGCGATTATAGAGATCAACAGAATGCTTCAGAAGCTGCGTCACATTCGCGGACGTGCGCAGTTGCCCGACGAGGCCGGCTGCATGCCAAGTAGAGCCGCTCGTGAGTTGCGCTCGCTCAAGCACAACAACATCTTTTTCCCCCAATTGCGCCAGATGGTACGCTGTGGAGCATCCGATTATGCCGCCGCCGATGATAATGATGCGGGCATGGCTTGGAATGTTGGCCATTCTCTTGGTCCTTCAAGAATTAATAAAAGTCGTATCTTAGAAACGTCATCTCAAAGCGCTGGCGGTTTTCCGACGTGTAGGCGGAAAAATCCACATTCAAAGTCGAAACCTGTTCGGAGACCATACTCCACAGGGTTTCGCGCAAGGCCGAGGCTGCGGACATGGCGAGGAATTTTGTGCGAAGTGGCCGGTCGGGCTTCCTGCCAAAGTAAAGTTCGAGGAGGATGTTCTCCTCCGCCTCATTCAATCCAGCGTTGGTCGCGAGATTGGCGAGATCAAAAAGGGGCGAGTTGAATCCGGCATAGTCCCAGTCAATCAACCAAAGCCGCTTGCCGTCGTCGATGATATTGGCAGGAAGCAGGTCATTTTGGCCAAACACCAGTTGAATCTCACCGACAGCCCTTTCGAGTTCCTCGGTAATCATCAAAAAACGTTCAAATTCATCGACATAAGGACTGTTGTTCTCACGCAAAGTGGCGATGTAATCGCGGATCACATGGAACACCCAAAACGCCAAAGCGGCACCTCGCAGATGTTTCGGTAGTTCTTCATGACATTTTTTCAACAATGGCACGACGCGGGCGAGCATGTCTTTGTTTCTGAGATCATCGGCTTGTAGCGAGCGGCCATTAATCCACTGAAACACCAGAACACCGGGCGCAGAGTGCAAAAGCGCCGGTGACAATTCACACGCTGCTGCAGCCTGGCTCGCAGCAAACTCATTGAATCTTAAAACACCATGCACCGGAATATCGCTGCCGAGGCGAACGAAATATTGGCCAGCCGCATCACTCACCGCGAAATTGGCATTGGTCATGCCACCGGCTATCGGCTCAATGCTGACTTCGCCGCTCCAAAATGGCAGGCCGAAAATCTTTTCGATCATGCCGTCCCGCGCGTCTGCCATTTCCCTGCCACCTCGACTTTTTCGGATTGTGGCTGTTATATCAGTGGGTTGTCAATCATCTCAAACCGTCTGCATATCGCCTGCGTTAGAGACTAAGGCCGTCGCCTGCTTATCTTCCAGCGCTGTAAGGAAAACGTTCGCCGTCGCATCGACCATCGGGAACGAGGCATAATGGCAGGGCAAAACTTTGGAAAAATTGAAAAATCGCCGCACTGCCAACGCCGCCACCGCGCCGCCCATGGTGAAGCGGTCACCGATGGGAATGATGCCAATATCCGGGCGATGCAATTCGTTGATAAGCGCCATGTCCGAGAAAATATCCGTGTCACCCATGTGATAGAGCGAGGGTTCATCCTCAAAATGGAACAGGCAGCCATTGGCACTTCCCAGCGCATGCGACACGCCGTCCTCGGTGATTTGTGCAGAGGAATGCAGCGCGTTGACAAAAGTCATCGAGAAGCCTTGGTGGTGCAGAGTTCCACCGGTGTTTCCGGGATCAACTTTTTGAACACCCTTTTTGGCGAGCCACGCCGCCAAATCAGCATTAGCTAAGACCGTCGCGCCGGTCTCCTTCGCCAAAGCAATCGTATCGCCGACATGATCGCCATGCCCATGAGTCAATACGATGTGGGTCAAATCCGCGATAGCTGACACGCGGTCGACATCTTGGGCACCGGGATTGCCAGTCAGGAACGGGTCAATCAGAATGCAGGCCTTCGCGGTCTCGATGCGAAAGGCGGAATGGCCGAGCCACGTGATTTTCATGTGAAGTGTCGCTTTCTAAGGGAACGGAAGTTAGGAGGTCAGTTATAGGATTTCAGAACGGTAAAGAAAGAAGCTAAAGCCGAATGGCGGTTCTCACACTCGACGAACTCTTCCCGCAGCTTATGGCTGGTCAGGTCATAGTCGGGCTTGACCTTGGCACAAAAACTATTGGCGTCGCGCTGTCAGATGGCGGGAGGTCGTTTGCCGTTCCGAAACATGTCGTCGCACGGACTAAATTCACGCAAGACGCCAATGATCTCATCAAATTTGCCGAGACAAGCAAGGCGGCGGCCTTTGTCATCGGCCTGCCCGTCAATATGGATGGCTCC
>JANOYJ010000178.1:0-1657 GCA_031428815.1 Phyllobacterium sp. | reverse complement strand
TTTCCAGGCAAAGCCCTCGCGCCCGATGCCGACGCCGTAGCGGATAGCGTCGCCGCCTTCCTGCACGAGATAGAGGAAGCGCTCATCAGAATGGACAACAATTGTTCCCGGCGCTTCGCCTGTTGGATCAAGAACAACCTGCCGACGCCATTTCGGATCGACCTTCTGATACGGGATCGCAGGCAGGGTGAACCCGCCATCCGCGAAGGAAGCATACATAAACTTCGGATTCTGCACATTCGCATCGACAGAAATCTTCGGCCGGACGGTGCCGGTCGGCATCATGTCGCTGACAGCATCCGCATCAAACACCATCTCACGTCCACCGACCATGCAGCCGGAAAGCGCGATTGAACCGATGCCGACAAGCGTTGCTCGCCGTGACATCATCAGCACGTTTGGCTGCTCGCCACTCTTCAAATCAATATCCATGTCTTCCGCTTCCCGCCGCATATCAGTATTTCCTCACTATCCCCCAACATGGTTTCCTAATGATGAATGCGGTGGGAAGTAAAACACAATCATGGCCTTTTGCAGGTTTTAAGACGTCCAAAATAAAACCGGCACCCTCATTGCTGAGAGTGCCGGTTAACGACAGTCGGCAGTGGGGCGCTGTGACCGGCCGTCGAATTCAGAGCTAGAGGCGGCACAAATGCTCGTAGCCATCATAGCCAATGTAAGTATCCGTGCGTGGATCGTAGGTGCGGTATCGAGCCAAGCAACGTTCGACATGAGTGTCGCGGATATAGATGACGCGGTCATGACGGCGGTAGCGATGATGTTCACTGCCAATAATCGCACCGAGAATGAACCCGCCAGTGCCCGCAAGCAGAGCCGCTTCGCCGCGGGACAGGCCCGATGCTTGCGCGGAACCCATGGAACCCATGCCCGTAGCGAATACTAATGCGGCGAGGATGGATATGGTGAATTTCTTGATGATGGACATGTGTCTTACTCCGTTAAACTTTTCGGGAGCGGCTCATCCGCCCCATAGTGTTGAGACGCAGCACGAAGAAAAAAGGTTCGAAAGATTTTCAGGATTTTTTCGGTTTAGTTTCTCGCCCGCAAGGCGACCATTCCGGCAATAACGATCAATCCCGCACCGAGCAGCGTTGACGCCTGTGGAACTTCCTCAAATATCGCCCAGCCCCAAAGCGTCAGCCAGATGAGGCCCGTATATTCAAACGTTGCGGCGGTATTGGCTGCGGCATAGCGATAGCCGTTGACCAAAAGCACCATGCCCGCCGATGCAACCACACCACACGCGCCCATGATGAACCCGTCCAGCAAGGTCGGCATTGACCATGGTCGTACCAGAAATTTGACGCTCGGATGCGCCGCATCCTGAATCCCGAGCAAGGCAAACAATCCGGCAAGCGACAGTGCCATGACGAGAAAAACCGTATTCTGATAGAGCGCCAGCACTTCGCCGGACGTCTCACTCCCGACTTTGCGCGCCATAAGCTGTGACAGGGCATAGGTGCCCGCAGCAAACAGCGAGAGCAAGGCGGCCGGCTCAAACAAACCCTCGCCGGGTCGCAGCATCACCGCAACACCCGCAAGTCCGATGAGAATAGCGGCCCAGACTTTCCAGTTCGAATGCTCGCCAAGATAAGGCCCGGCAAGCATTTGCCGGGTTTTTTTATTCCAAAAATTC
>JANOYJ010000177.1:0-13630 GCA_031428815.1 Phyllobacterium sp. | reverse complement strand
GTGACAGTAACCGAATTAAGTCTTCCCCACGAGCGGCGCGACGTCCTTGAAACGTCTGCGGAACACTGTCTCATGTCCCGCCCGCATCCCTGCCCCATTTCGGCTTAGCGGCCTCTACAGCCACCGCGACTTTTGCGCCTTTGCGCGAGCGGACGAAGATTAGAAATCCTAGCGCAAACAGTGCGATTCCGGCTGGCATGGCGCGGGGATCGGGTTCTTTGGCATTGGAACGCAGGACGAGATCAACTGATTTCAGCGACAAGCCTTCGATGTCACCCTCGCCGACAACAAAATGATATTTTCCGGGCGTGATCGTCAAAATATCGCCCGCACGGTCGCGGAAAACCTTGTCGGAATTTTGCAGGTTTTTACTCTCTTCAGTGGAGGCGATGTAGCTGAGCGATGACGCGAGCACAGTGCGTCCGCCCGTTGAGGCGGTGAGTGTGAGCATAGTGCGGGATTGGCTCGGGTAATAGCCCTGCAACGGCACCATATCGACGAATACCCGCACCGGCGCTTGGTCTTCTGAGATAATGACATCAACCGGCTTGAACTGGCCGCCGCGCTGATAGACGCGATAGGTGCCAATTTCGGCACCGGCCATGTTGTATTGATACCAAGGATAGCCAAAGCCAAGCGCGAGGCCGGCCAAAATCATTAAGACGGAAAGAAACCGCATGCCCTACCCTCTTGTTTTGTCGCATGATTTTTCCAAAAACCGCTTAGCACTTTTTGGATCATGCTCTAACCCTTCTTTTCCCATTTCCTGTCGGCATTTTGCTGCCAATAGGTCACGTTATGCCCGTCTGACTTGAACTGCTTCCAGCTCGCCCGCGCATCTTCCTTTTGCCCCTCATCATGGCCGTCAAACATCAAGATTGCACGCGTGTAAGATGAGAGATCGGGCGGAACGGCACCATCGACAATGAAGCGCACGGTCGCGCCGTTGGGGTTGCCCGCACCGGTCATCAATATGACGGGCTGGTCGCTGGCGTTTTCACTCTCATCGGTGGCATGACCAATGAAGGAAACGTCGGAATAGGTCCAGAGTTTCTCGTCAAACTCATCGCGCCACGCCTCCGTGCCGCATTGGACCACGGCCTTCCAGCCACGCTCCACTGTCTTTTCCAAAAGACCCGGCAAGACGTCTTCCAGCCGCGATTCTGTCAGGTGATAAAACAGGATTTCGGCCATGGGATGCGCTTAGGTTTCGTAATGGCTGGCGACGAGTTGATTGAGGAGGCGTACGCCAAAGCCCGAACCCCATGACGTGTTCACATCTGAGGCGGGCGAACCCATCGCGGTACCGGCGATGTCCAAATGCGCCCAAGGCGTATCACCGACAAAGCGCTTGATGAATTGCGCGGCTGTGATCGAGCCGCCATTGCGCCCGCCGATGTTCTTCATGTCGGCGTTTTTGGAATCGATCATTTTGTCATATTCCGGACCCATCGGCATGCGCCAGAGCCGCTCGCCGGTCACTTGTCCAGCGTCGGTCAGGCGCGTGGCCAATTCGTCGTTATTCGAGAACAGACCCGCATATTCCTGCGCCAAGGCGACGAGTATCGCGCCGGTTAGGGTCGCGAGATTGACGATGAACGCGGGCTTGAAGCGCGTATTGCAATAGTGGATCGCATCGGCCAGCACCAAACGGCCTTCGGCATCGGTGTTCAATACTTCGATGGTTTGACCGGACATCGAGGTGACAATATCACCCGGACGCTGTGCATTGGCATCGACCATGTTCTCCACCAGACCGATAATGCCGACGACATTGGCCTTGGCTTTGCGCGAGGCGAGAACGTGCATGAGGCCCGTCACCGCCGCGGCGCCGCCCATATCGCCCTTCATGTCCTCCATGCCGGCGGCTGGCTTGATCGAGACACCGCCGGAATCAAAGACCACGCCCTTGCCGACAAAGGCAATCGGCTTGTCTTTCAACTTGCCGCCGTTCCAGCGCATCACGACCAGACGCGGCGGGCGCACGGACCCTTGCGCAACACCGAGTAACGCGCCCATGCCAAGCTTTTTCATTTCCTTTTCGCCGAGGATTTCGACCTCCACGCCGAGCTTTTCCAAGTTTTTCGCGGCGGCCGCGAATTCGACTGTGCCGAGAATATTGGCCGGCTCATTGACGAGATCGCGCGCCAGTGACACGCCACCCGCCACCGCATCGCGCGCGGCAAAAGCCTTCTTCGCGGCAGCTGCGTCTGCGCTCATGATCGTCAACTTGACTGTCTTGTCTTTCTTGACGCTCTCGCCTTCCGGCTTCTTGGTTTTGTATTTTTCGAAACTGTAAGCGCGCATCAGTGCGCCGAGTGCGAAATCAGCAGCGTTTTCTGCGCTCACATCGCTTTCGGCGAGTTCGAGATTGACGGATACTGTCGCTCCGGCGGGAAACTTGGAGGCCGCCGCGCCGCCGAGACGTATCCATTCCTGGCTGGTGAGCGCGGCCACATCACCAACACCGAGCACAATGACCCGGTCAAGCTCTGTGCCTTCAGGGGCGATCATTTCAACCGTGCTCGCAATCTTACCTTTGAATTCAGAAATCGCGATGACTTTGCTGAGCGCCGGACCTGCCTGATCACTCGAAGCCTCGCTGATTTTTCCTGCCGCGTCGGAGAGGATAATCAGTGTATTCTTCTTGGGTTTTTCAGGTTTCGAAAATGTAACGGAGACTATATTTGTCATCGATTGGTCCAGCGCTGGTGAAATATTTCGATGCCCGATGTGGTCGCTTTCCACGGCTTTGGCAAGGCTTCTGCGGGTATCAAACCTTGTTAACCATAGATTAACCTTGTTCTTTCGCGCAATGTTAGCCATGCATGGCTAGAGTTTTAATGAATGCGTAGATTTGCTGAAACTTATGTGCACTTAACGGCTGGAAATCGGGTTCGTCCGCATGAATGTCCTTGAGAGATACATTTTGCGACGGATGCTGGTTTTTGTTGCCGGTGCGACGGCGGCGTCTCTCGGTATCGTGTGGACGGTGGAAGCCCTTGCGAAGATCAACGTTGTCACGGATACCGGCCAGTCCATCGGGACTTTTCTTAAAATTGCATTGTTCGTCTTACCGACCGTTGTGCCGATAGTTCTGCCGTTTTCGGTCCTGATCGGCATTACTTTGACATTGTCGGCGATGAATACGGATTCAGAATTGCCGGTCATTGCCGCGACCGGTGCACCCCGCTCCGTTATTTTTCGCCCGACACTTATACTTGCATGTCTAGCGGCGGTTCTCATGTTTATGGTCAATAATGTCGCTGAGCCTTATTCACGGCAGATTGTCCGCGGGATGGTGGCGAGCGCGAATTCGGATCTCATCACCTTGGCTGTCCAGGAAGGGACATTCAAACGGGTGGACCAAGATGTTTATGTGCAAGTGGCGAAACGACTTCCAAACGGAGAACTTGGCGGGATTTTTGTGTCTGACTCGCGGGATCCGCTGCTCGACCTGATTTATTACGCAAAGAGCGGAATCATTGAAAAGGGTGAAAAATCCAGTCTCCTGCTTATGAGCAATGGGGAAGTGCATCGGCGCAACACAAAGTCCGGAGATTTGTCGATCATTCGCTTTACCAGCTACGCTTTTGATTTATCGGCCTTTATGCCGACGACAGGCGGCGTCTTCCTATTCCCGTTGGATCAGACAACTGACTATCTCCTCAATCCCGATCCTAAGGACGCGATATTTGTGAAATCACCGCAACGCTATCAAGCGGAGTTGCATAAACGGTTTACTCAATGGATGTATCCCATTGTTTTTGCTCTGATCGGACTTGTCGTGGCGGGGTCCGCCCGTTCGCATCGCGACGTGCACCTTAGTCCAACAATGGTCGCCGTCGGACTTGCTTTCGCGGTTCGCTGGCTTGGACTGACCTTTGAAGATTTGGCGAGCAAAAATGCTTCGTACATTCCCGGCATTTACTTTGGGCTGATCGCGTCCACCTCATTCGCGCTTTGGCTTCTCGTTAAGCAACGAAAGCTTCGAGCGTCATCGCGCCGATTCGCAGGTGTGAATGCGCTTTGGTTGATATGGAGAATTGCTACAGAGGGATTGGTGAACCGATTGTCCGGCAAGCCTGGACGGGCAAGCACATGATCGGTCGTACGCTCGGGCGCTATATTTTCACACGCTATCTCGTCTCTGTCGGGTATTTTCTCGCCGGGCTCTCCGCGTTGATATTCATTATAGATTTCTCGCAATTGAATGGACGCGCCGGTCATCTCAAAGAGTATTCTATCGCGATTGGCCTTTTCGTTTCGGCCATGCGCTTACCTTCCGTTCTTCTTCAAGTTGTTCCTTTTGTTGCACTTTTTGCCAGCATGGCCATGCTGATTCAGCTTAACCGAAAGTATGAACTGGTTGTTGCGCGCTCAGTTGGCTTGTCAGCTTGGCAATTTCTATTTCCTGCCACACTCGCAGCCTTCTTTTTCGGCTGCGTCACGGTGTTTATCTTGAACCCGCTCGGCGCTTACGGTTTCACGGCGGCCGAAGAGTATGAGATCGGCTGGAAAGGCGCGAAAGGCAAGAGTGCCAGCGCGTTGAAGGACCCGTGGCTGCGCCAGACGACGGCCGAAGGTGACATTATTATCGGTGCGAAAAACGTTCTTAAAAGCGGCACCGAATTGGTCGACCCGGTATTTTTACGATTCGATCTCAGTGGTGGAATTGAAAGTCGCATTGACGCTGAACGGGCAATTCTGGTCCCAAAAAACTGGAAGCTGATTAATGCCACGATAACTCAAGGCGATCGTGAACCCGAAACCCTTGCAACCATGAATATCGCGACAAACTACACGGCGGAATTGGTGCAGGAACGCCTGCAACGTCCTGAAACAATTCCATTTTTTGAGCTTCCACGGAAAATCGCAATTGCGCGGGCGCTCGGCGTTTCGGCCAATGGATTCGCCACTCAATTCCAGTCGGTCATCGCCTTGCCAGCGCTATTAGCAGCGATGACCCTGATTGCAGCCACTGTTTCACTCAAATTCGTTCGATTTGGGCAATCTGCAACGATGGTTTTGGGTGGCATATTGGCGGGGTTCATGCTTTATGTCGTCTCGGTTTTGGTCAAGGCTTTTGGCAGTTCCGGTCTGGTGCCCCCCTATATTGCGGCATGGTTTCCGGTGGCAATTGCCTTTTTATTCGGGGTTTCGTTTCTATTGCATAAGGAAGATGGTTAGTTGAACGGCGTCGCGACCAAGGCTTGGTCTCGCAACCGCGTAGCGATTTTCGCTTCGGGGACGGCCCTTTTGTTGCTTTCGATTGGTGCCGTTGTGCCGTCTACTCCCGCTTTCGCCCAGGAAGCCGACGTGCTGGGAGATGCCGTTAAAACGTCTCCCGATGCCCAAATGCTGCTTGAGGCGGATGAGCTCGTTTACGATCGCGACGGTCAAACAATTGCCGCCATCGGCAATGTGCGGATCGACTATGACGGCAACCAGCTTGTCGCTCGCAAAGTGACCTATAATCAACGCACCGGACGTATGACCGCCGAGGGTAATGTCGAGGTCACGCAGCCTGACGGTACGCGCACTTACGCCGACAAGATTGATATTACGGATAATTTCAAAGACGGCTTCGTCAATGCTTTGCGCGTAGAGACGACCGACAATACAAGATTTGCCGCTGAGAGTGCCGAACGCGTCGATGGTAATGTCACGACTTTTAATCGCGGTGTTTATACGGCCTGTGAGCCCTGTAAGGATAATCCGGAAAAGCCACCACTTTGGCAGATTAAAGCAAAGCGCATCATCTGGAACGGTAAGAAAAAAACCGTCCGGTTCGAAAGCGCCAGCTTAGAGTTTTTCGGTCTGCCATTGGCTTTTCTTCCCTTTATGGAAATTGCCGACCCGACCGTAAAGCGCAAAACCGGTTTCTTGGTGCCCGGTATCACCTACAAAACAGCGTTGGGTTACGGCGTAAAGGTGCCGTTTTATTTCGCGCTATCGCCGCATTACGACCTGACTGTCACCGGAACCGGCTATACCAAACAGGGATTTCTGACCGAGGCGGAGTGGCGGCAAAGGTTCGAGACCGGCGCGATCAGTGTGAAAGTTGCCGGTATTCACCAAGTTAAGCCTGAAGAATTTGCCCAAAATACCGTCGACCGCGCACATGAAAATCGCGGGATGATCGGCACGAAAGGGCAGTTTCAAATCAATCCACGCTGGCAGTTTGGTTGGAATATTCTCGCCCAAACAGACAAGAATTTTTCCTACACCTATGGCATCGACGGTTTTAGCAATTATGTGCAGACGAATGAGATCTATCTGACCGGCTTGAGCGGTCGTAATTATTTCGATCTACGCGCCATGAAATTCGATCTGCAAGAGGCAACCAACATTGCTTCCGACGCGCGTGACCCGCTTCAGCCTTGGGTTTTGCCGAGTTTGGATTATTCTTATATCGCGCCGAACCCTGTCATGGGGGGCGAGCTGAATTTCAATCTCAACGCCCAAGGCATTTCCCGGGAAAAGGGTGACTATGGCACCACGATTCCGGGCGTTGAAGGCAAATCCGGGCGAATGACCGGCGAAGTCGAGTGGAAACGCACTTTTATTGCGCCGGGCGGTCTTTCTGTCACGCCGCTCCTTGCCCTGCGCGGCGATGGACATTTTCTTGATACGAGTGATCTAGTGCGCAGCCAAGCCATCCGTGCGATGGCAACGGCCGGACTAGAGCTGCGCTGGCCGATCCTGTTTTCGACCACGAGTTCGACGCATATACTAGAGCCGATAGCGCAAATTTTTGTGCGCAATAACGAGCAATATATCGGCGAGTTGCCGAATGAAGATGCCCAGAGCTTCGTGTTTGATGCGACGACGCTTTTTGAGCGTGACAAGTTTTCCGGTTATGACCGGATGGAAGGCGGAAGCCGCGCCAATTTTGGGCTGCGCTATTCGGGCACGTTCGCGAATGGTTGGAGTACGCATGCGCTGATCGGGCAATCCATTCATTTGGGCGGTTTGAACTCATTCGCGTCAACCGCCGACCTCGTTAATGCCGGCGAGGAATCCGGCCTTGAAACGCGGATGTCCGATTATGTGGCGATGGTTGGCGTCGATAATAATGACGGTTTTTCGCTGGCGGCGCGTGGTCGCTTTGACCAAAAGAGTTTTGAGGTGCGCCGCGGCGAAGTCGAGGCATCATTCTCCGGAGAACGCGGTTCTGTTTCTGCCCGTTACGCCTATATTCAGGCACAAACGAATTATGGCTTTCCAATTGACCGCCAAGAAGTCTCGGCGACGGCAAGCGCAAAACTTCATACAAACTGGCGTGTTTTTGGTTCCGCGACCTATGATCTGGTTTCCAACACGCTCGTTAAAGACTCAATCGGCTTTTCATACGACGATGAGTGTTTCTCGTTCTCGCTCACAGGCTCGGAAACCCGTTCCACAGCAGCGAACGCTAAACCTGTTCGCTCCATCGGCTTTTTTGTCTCTCTGAGAACCTTGGGCGATATCGGAACAAATAAATCGCTGGATGGCTTGTAAAGCCGTCGCACGGTTGTTTCAACGGTCTTGCTTTTGCCCCATAGTGGCGCGATGACCGATGGTTTATTCACAATAACAGATCGAGACGGCAGTATGTCACTCCACAAAGCCTTTTCACGTGCCATTTTAGGTCTTGCCGCAATACTGGCGGTCAGTTTTGTTGACGTGCCAAATATTTTGGCGGCAGGCAGCGACATCAAAGTCATCGTCAATAAAGTTCCTATCACCTCGCTTGATGTCTCGCGCCGCGTTGCGTTTCTTAAATTGCAGCGCAAGAAGGGTAATCTCAATTCGGTTGCCCTCGAAGAAATGATTGATGAGCAGCTGAAAAAGGCTGAAATGCGCCGCGTCGGTATCAGCATTCCTGACAAGGCGGTGAACGATGCCTATTTGCGGTTTGCAGCTGGTAATAAGATGAAGCCTTCGCAACTCGACCAGGTTCTCAATCAATCGGGCGTGACGCCGAAGCATTTCAAAGACTATATCCGCCTGCAAATGGGCTGGGGACAGACGGTGAGTTCGCGATATCGCGCGACCGGTCGAGTCACCGAGCAGGAAGCCGTTCGCAAAATGATGGAACAGGGCGGCGGCACCAAGCCGAGCGCGACTGAATACCTCTTACAGCAAGTGATTTTTGTCGTGCCAGCCGCCAAGCGTGGTGCCATTCTCGGCAGCCGTAAGCGCGAAGCCGACGCCATGCGCGGTCGTTTCAGTGGATGTGACAGCACCGTCGCCTTTGCCAAGGGCTTGAAGGACGTCACTGTGCGCAATCTTGGCCGCGTGCTTGCGCCGGAACTGCCGCCGGAATGGGCTGAGGCCATCAAGAAGACGCAGGAAGGCGGTGCGACGCCTGTGCGCGAAACCGAGCGCGGTGTTGAGTTCATCGGTATTTGCCGCGCCAAGCAGGTTTCAGACGACAAGGTATCTCAGTTGCTGTTCCAAAGTGAAGGTGGCGACAACAAGAAGGCCGAGGAACTCGACAAGAAATATGTTGGTGAACTTCGTGCCAAGGCCCAGATCGTCAAGCGTTGATGCGCCCACTCGCGTTAACGATCGGTGATCCGTCTGGCATTGGTCCGGAGATTGCCGTCATGGCATTTCTGCGCCGCGAGCGGCAGGCCGTGCCGCCCTTTCTTCTGATTGGCGATCCAGACCAAATCAGCCGCAGAGCGACATTATTGGGCTTGGACGTGCGCGTTGAAATATCATCGCCGCGCTCCGCATTTGATGATTTTACCAAGGGTATTTTACCGGTCTTGCCGTTGAAGAACTTTCAGGCGGAGCAAGCGGGCATTCCAACCACAGCCAATGCTGCTGGCACGGTTGAAGCGATTGAGCGCGCGGTCGATCTCGTGCTTGCGGGCGAGCTTAGCGCCATTGTCACCTGCCCTATCGCCAAGAAGCCGCTCTATGACGCCGGGTTCAAATTTCCCGGCCATACAGAATTTCTCGGCTATCTCGCCGCCAAAACATCCGGCAAAACATTGCTGCCCGTGATGATGCTGGCGGGACCGAAGCTGCGCACGGTGCCGGTTACCATCCACATCCCGCTCAATGAAGTACCGAAGCGTCTGTCCAAACGCATTATCGTTGAGACCGCCAAGATCGTGCACCACGACCTCATCACCCGCTTTGGCATTCGCAAGCCGCGCCTCGCTATATCCGGTCTTAATCCGCATGCCGGTGAAGACGGGGCGATGGGGATGGAGGAAGACCTTATCATCCGGCCGGCGATTAAAGAGCTGGTGCAGCTCGGCATCCACGCTGTCGGGCCCCTGCCAGCCGACACGATGTTTCACAAAGCGGCGCGCGCCAAGTATGATGTGGCGCTGTGCATGTATCACGATCAGGCGTTGATCCCGGCCAAGGCGCTCGGCTTCGACGACAGCGTCAATGTCACGTTGGGCTTGCCCTTCATTCGCACCTCTCCCGACCATGGCACCGCGTTTGATATTGCCGGTACTGGCAAAGCCAATCCGGACAGCCTGATTGCAGCGTTGAAAATGGCAGCAAAATTGGCGGACAATTCCGCATTGGTTGACTAATGTCGATCAGCATAGACGGTCTGCCGCCGCTGCGCGAAGTGATTGCCCAGCATGGCTTGGCGGCGAAGAAATCGCTGGGGCAGAACTTCCTCCTCGATCTCAACCTGACGTCCAAAGTCGCCCGCGCGGCGGGGCATTTGGAAGGGAAGACCGTGATCGAAATCGGCCCCGGCCCCGGTGGATTGACGCGGGCATTGCTGATGACCGGTGTTAAGAAAGTCATCGCCATTGAACGTGACGACCGCTGTATCAATGCTTTAGCTGATATTGCGACGCATTATCCGGGTAAGCTTGAGATTGTTGCTGATGATGCGATGACGGTGGATCTGGCGCGGCTGGTGGCGCCTGATGAGAGCGTCAAGATTATCGCGAACCTTCCCTATAATATCGGCACCGAACTTTTGGTGAACTGGCTGACCACGCCGAACTGGCCACCTTTCTATGAATCGCTCACCTTAATGTTCCAGCGCGAAGTGGCGCTGCGTATTGTCGCCAAAGCCGGTGACAATGCCTATGGCCGCCTCAGCGTGCTCTCAGGCTGGCGCGCAACATCCGAGATTATGTTCGACATCCCGCCCAGCGCCTTCACCCCGCCCCCGAAGGTCATCTCCTCCGTCGTCCATATCGAGCCGCGCCTTGAGCCCTTGGCGGTGGATTTGAAAGCATTGGAGAAGGTCACCAAAGCGGCGTTCGGGCAGAGGCGGAAGATGTTGCGGCAGAGTTTGAAAGCGATTGGCGGTGAGGAACTGCTTGGCCGTGTCGGCATTGACGGGACACGGCGCGCGGAGACGCTGAGTGTTGAGGAGTTTGTCGGGCTGGCGCGGACGCTGTAATGCTCGGTGCCGTCAGGTGTGTCGCGCACTGATACAAATATATTGAATGACTATCTGTATCGTGATATGATACATTCAATCAGAAAAACACCTTGATCCGATCTTACCGAAACTCACTGACAGAGGCGGTAGCGGGTGGCTGGGCACCAAAAGGATTTCCAGCGGATATTCTATAAAGGGCTTTGAACAAGCTGACAATTCTTGAGTATGCGAACGAACTTGACGATCTACGGTCTCCACCTGGAAATCGTCTTGAAAAACTGTCCGGGGATCGCGAAGGCCAGCATTCGATCCGGATTAACGACCAGTGGCGCATCTGCTTTTTCTGGAACAAGGCGGGACCGGAACACGTCGAAATTACTGACTATCATTGAGCACTGTCTGAGAGGCAAACGACATGAGCAGCATTCTTCCTCCCATTCATCCCGGCGAGATTCTCCTGGAAGAATATCTCGCGCCTATGAACATGAGTGCCGGCGCGCTGGCCAAAGCGCTGGATGTGCCAAGGACACGGATTGAGCGGCTGGTGGCGAAGAAGACCGCCATCACGCCTGATACGGCGCTGCGTCTCGCCAAATATTTTCGCTCCTCGCCCGAACTCTGGATGAACATGCAGGCAGGGTATGATTTGAAGATTGAGGCGAAGGCCATGAAGGCGGCACTGGAGAAAATTGAGCCTAAGCCGGAAAGTCTGCTTGCGGCGTGAAAAAGGCGGCGCTTTCGCACCGCCTTTTCATAACAAAACCGGATTAGAACGGTGAATCAGGGAAGTAGAATTCAGCCGCATTCTCCTTGGTGACCAGTGTTGCATCCAGGATGTACTTACCGCGGATTGGCACTTGATCGTAGAGGCCGGCGACTGTGAGCTCGAGAGCGGTCGCGACCATGGCTGGCGGGTAGAGGACGTTGACAGGCATCATTGCATCGCCGTCAGCAACCTTCTTGATCATTTCCTTCATGCCAGCGCCGCCGATGACCATTTTGACATCGGTGCGGTTGGCTTGCTTGATGGCTTCCAAGACGCCGACGGCCATATCGTCATCCTGACACCAGACGGCATCAATTTTCGGAAACTTGGTCAGATAGTCCTGCATGACTTTGAACGCATCATCGCGCGACCAATTGCCGAACTGGCTGTCGAGAACTTTGATGCCGGAACCTGCGATCGCGTCGGCAAAGCCTTTTTGGCGCTCTTCGTCGATCACGATTGGAAGACCGCGAATGATAACAATATCAGCAGTTCCAAGCGTGTCTTTCATGTAATTGCCCGCAACACGGCCGAGTTCCGGATTGTTGCCCGCAACATAGACGTCGTTGATGGTTGGATCCGACAGCGCGCGGTCAACAACGGTGATGAACACGCCCTTTTCTTTAACGGTTTTCAGCGGCCCGGTGAGTTCATCCGAGTTGTGCGGTAGAACGACCAGTGCGTCGATACCTTGCGTCGTCAGATCTTCGAGGGCCGAGGCCTGCGAAGCGCCGTCCGGCGATGTTTTGACGATAACGTTCAGACCCGGATGGGTGGCCATCAGGGCCTTGGCTGCGCGTTCGGCGTGATAGACGACGCCGCCGGTCCAACCATGATCCGCTGCGGGAATTGAGACTGCAACGGTCAGCTTCTTGTCTTGTGCAACGGCTGAACCGGCAAATGCCACCAAGGCAAGTGCGGCAAAGCCTGCGAGAATCTTCTTCATATTATTCTCTCCCAGAATAAGTTCTAACTGACCGGGCTTGACGAACGGAGCCGGTCTTTCCCGCTTCAACCACGGCGGCTCAGGGAACGTTGCACCAGCATCGCTATGATGATGATCGTTCCTTGAACTGCACCGATGAGATAAACATTGACGTTTGACAGAGTCAGGATGTTCCCGATGATTTCGAGAAAAAACGCCCCTGCCAGCGTACCCCAAATGCGCCCCGCCCCGCCGCGCAGAAGCGTTCCGCCGATTACGACCGCGGTGATGGCCTGCAACTCCCAGAACAAACCGGTGGCGGAATTGGCAGAACCCAGACGCGGCACATAGAGAATGACGGCGATTCCGACGCAGACACCTTGAATGACATAAGTCCAGAGTTTGACGCGGTTGACCGATATGCCGGAATAGCGCGCGACGTCTTCGTTGGAGCCGACAGCGATCACATGGCGGCCAAATGACGTGCGATAAAGCAAAAACGCGCCGATGGCAGCGACAGCTAAAACCACGAGCAGCGGAATTGGTATGCCGAGCAGCGTTCCTTTGTAGACCGGTGCGTAAAGGTCTTTCAGCGTAGGGCTGATCGAGATCGAACCGCCATTGGCAAGATAGGTAAACAACGAGCGCAAGATCACCATGGTGCCAAGCGTTACGATAAACGGCTCGATCTTGCCGACAGTCGAAATCAACCCGTTCGCCGTACCGCAAAGCCCACCGACAACCACAGCCAAAAGCATGGCAAGGCCAATGGTTCCAACACCCGCATCGGCCTCATTCGCCTTTAAGAATAGCAGCATGACGCCTGCGGTAAACGCTGCGATGGAGCCGACGGAAAGGTCCAAGCCGCCAGCGGCCATAACAAACGTCGCGCCGATGGCGATGATCGCGATGAACGAGGTGCGAGTGGCGACGTTTTGAATGAGATTATCGAAGGTCAGAAACTTCGGATGCACCAGCGCCCCGAGGAGGATCAAGACGATGAGCGCGACAAAGGGTGCGGCGGTCTTGATGTCAAAATTCGCCAACATGCCGGGCTTTGAGTTTATTGTCTGTGTCATGCGCCCGCTGCCTGTTTCATCGCTGCTTTGTTTGAATTCGCCCCGGTGGCGTGAATGACGATTGCCGCCTCGGTCATCGCCTCGCCGGTCACTTCACCAACAATCCTGCCTTCGCGCATGATGAGGACCCTGTGGCAGAGGCCGATCAGTTCCTGCATTTCCGACGAGATGACAACGACCGCCTTTCCTGCCGCGGCAAGCGCGGCGACGAACTCATAGATCTGACTCTTGGCACCAATATCCACACCGCGTGTCGGTTCATCAATGACGACGATTTTCGGTTCTAACAGCATCATCTTTGCAAGGAGTAGCTTCTGCTGATTGCCACCGGACAATTGCCCTGCCAGCATACGTTTCGAGCGCGCCCTAATGTCGAATTCATCAAAAGCATGGTCAAGCGCCGACCATTCCTTGCTGCCGTCCATAACGATGCCTTGACTGAATTTTTCGGTTGAGGCCAAGGTGAGGTTCATGCGGAGGTCCTGCGTCAGCAAAAG
>JANOYJ010000176.1:0-2735 GCA_031428815.1 Phyllobacterium sp. | reverse complement strand
GTTTTGCGAATCCGCCAGAATGAGCGCGACGGAAAGGTTGGCACCAATGCGCTTGGCGGCATCCTTCGCCACTTTTTCCAGCGCCCTCTGCACGTCGCGTTTCAAGGTGAGCGCAACGCGTGTTTGCGTCGGGTCAGTTCTGATAGCCGCTTCCGATAAATGCGGGGCGAGTGCCGGAAGTCCGCGCCGCGATCTGGTCATTGCCCCGGCGGAGGCGCGCCCCACTTCACCGGGCTCGATAATCCCGGCATCCGCCATGCGTTGCAACACCCGGTCTCGCGCTGTCTTGGCATTCTTCGGATTACGATCCGGTCGCCGTGCTTCAGGCGATTGCGGCAAGGCGACCAGCAGCGCCGCCTCTGACAGGAGCAATTTACGCGGCTCTTTGCCGAAGTACGCGAGCGAAGCCGCCCGCACGCCCTCAAGGTTCCCGCCATAGGGTGCAAGCGTTAGATAGCGTGTGAGGATTTCGTCCTTGGAGATTTGGCGCTCGATCTGAACCGCGCGAAACATCTGCTTGAGTTTTTGCGAAACCGCCCGCTCATCCCGCGGCTCCATCAGTCGCGCCAATTGCATCGAAAGCGTCGAACCACCGGAGACAATCCGCCCATTGCGGATAAATTGTAGCGCTGAGCGGCCCATGGCCAAAAGGTCAACACCATGATGGGTGCGAAATCTCTTGTCCTCATAAGCGATCAGCATCGTCACAAACTGAGCGTCGACATCTTTCAGTTCGACAGCAAGCCTCCAGCGCCCTTCCTTGGTGGCGAAGGGTCGCAAGAGCGCACCGTCGCGGTCCACCACTTCGGTAGAGACGGCAATTTTCTGGTCCAAAGGCAGGGGATAAACGTAGTTGAGAGCGAAAAAACCACCGACAGCAAGACCGAGCGCGGCAACAACCGCGCCCGTTCCAATGCCAATCCAGCGCAACGCCTTCATGCTATTCAGCCGATACTTCCATCCGGCCCGTAGCGGTGCGCGCCGAATATTGCGGCCGGTACATATCTTCCACGCTCGCTGCCGGATGGGCATATGCGCCCGGCGTCACAGAGCGCACCACATAGGCGAACGAGAATTGCCGGTTTTCATTGCCTGTACGATTGAACGCCGCAACGAACCGGTCGTTCCGGTATTCGCTATGGGCATATTCAACAGCGCCTAGCCATGAAAAATTCGGCAATTCAGCGGAACTGACAATGTTCGGATTATCAATTTCAAATCCGGCAGGCAAAAGGTCTGTCACCAGAACCCGCGACGGCCAAGCGTTCAATTCGCTCACCGTCAAAACAGTCACGAAACGCTCGTTCTGCTTCACTTGCGCAACGTTCACCTCAACCCCGTCGAGCGTGTAATAACGACGGTCAATGGTGAATCCGTCGCCGCCCGCCGGCAATGGCTGCGAGGGTGACGCAACGGTCGTCACTAAGGCCTCAACCGGCTCAGTGCTTTTGTTCACCAAAGTCACGGGACCAAGATCAAGCTCCGCGCCTTCAATACGTTTGGAAAAGGCACCCTTATGGTTTTCACCATTCACATCAATATCTATGGTCTCGTTGCTTTCCGTCAAGGCCCTTGCTGCGAGAAGCATCCATGCCTCGTCCTGCGTGCTCGTCCAACGGACATTTTCGCGCAGCGCCGCCATATAGGCGATCATGTCTTTGACCGATGAGATCGCAGGTTTGCTTTCCGCAGCAAGCGCCAGCATCGCCGCTCCATCGCGCAAGGATGAGCCGTAATCACTGCGCCATGACGCATTGACAGGTGTCACCTTGGCAAGAGCAAATGCCGAGCCAAACGCACGCTCCGCACCCGCTTGATCGCCGTAAAGTGCAAGGCTTGCACCCAATTGCGCACGCGACATCGGATTGGAGAAATTGTCGATCTGGTTTTCGGCGTAATAGCGCAAATCACTGACCGACGCACGGCGGTTTCGCGCCAAAACATAAAGCGCATAGGCGATTTCACTGCCCTGCGATTTCAAGTCATTGTTATAGGAAAGCGCATTCTGCAGATTTTCCAATGCCTGCATCATCGCCTGCTCGGGCACATCATAATTGAGTTCACGCGCCCGTGTCAGGAAGTCGCTGACATAGGAATCCAGCCAGAGATCGCCACTGCCCGGTGCCCAAAGACCGAAGCTGCCGGTCGAGGATTGATAATTCAACACCCGGCTGATCGCCCCTTGGATACGTTCTCTAAGCGCAGGATCTTCCTCAAGACCCGCACCTTTGGCAAGTTGCGAAACATAGAGTAGCGGCAGCGCCCGGCTCGTTGTTTGCTCCGCGCAACCATAGGGGTAACGGTCCAATGTCATCAATAGAGCCGGCACATCAAAGGCCGTATTGCGTGATACGCCGATGCTGATCGACGCCCCGTCAAGAATGCTCGCCGACAACAGTTCGCGATCAATTCTCACGCTGCCGCCATTGGCCGCCAAAGGCACTTCAATGCGTGTCGTGACCGGCAAAGTATCGGCGCGAACCGGTATCAGCCGTGTCACTTCCAGCGCCAAACCGCTGGCATGGGCGAGCTTGACTGTGACACTGCCATCACCAATTTGCATGGCGCTCAGCGGTATTTTGATCGTTTCGCGCCCGCCTTGCGCCAAGGTCAATGTCGCCGGTGGATCGTTGGCCGCGAGAACATCATTGGTTTCAACCGCCAGAGTATATTCACCGGCGGGACCATCAGTATTGGCAAAGTCAAGTTGGATACTGGCGGAATCGCCCTGCGCC
>JANOYJ010000175.1:0-1741 GCA_031428815.1 Phyllobacterium sp. | reverse complement strand
AGAATTGGCTGAAAAGCTCGCCATGCCGCTTGAAAAAGTGCGTAAGGTTTTGAAAATCGCCAAAGAGCCGATCTCGCTCGAGACGCCGGTGGGCGATGAGGAAGACTCGCATCTTGGCGATTTCATCGAAGACAAGAACGCGCTGCTGCCGATTGATGCTGCGATCCAAGCGAACCTTCGCGAAACAACGACACGGGTTCTCGCCTCGCTCACGCCGCGCGAAGAGCGCGTCTTACGCATGCGCTTCGGCATCGGCATGAACACTGACCACACGCTCGAAGAGGTCGGTCAGCAGTTCAGTGTGACGCGTGAGCGTATCCGGCAGATTGAGGCGAAAGCGCTCACGAAGCTGAAGCATCCGTCACGGTCGCGGAAGCTGCGGAGCTTTTTGGATATCTGACAATCAAAACCCGGCAGCGATGCCGGGTTTTTTGTTATCATTGGTCAACTCACTGGCACGTATACAAATGCTCCGTCTTTGGCTTCGGCCATTGCCAACCCCGGATAGGGCCAGTGATAGCCGAGCATCGTTTTCTTTTCTGCCGCCGCCATGGTGAGCAGCTTTTTGCGGGCGGCGATGGCCAATTCGGGGTCGGCGTCGAAGCCGAATTTCCAGTCAGGATGGGCGAAAAAGACGAGGGCGGCTGTGATGGCGTCGCCTGCCAAGATCAACCCATCGCCTCCTGCCATTTCAAACGAAACATGGCCCGGCGTGTGGCCGGCAGTATCAAGCGCCATCATGCCAGGCACGACCTCAGCGCCCGGTTTGAAGAAGGTCATTTTATCTTTGAGCTTCGTCAATTGGCCTTGAATGCCCATGACCATACCCTCCATTTCCTTTGGCATTTTGGAGGGAAGGTCGGGGGCTGACCAGAAACCGAACTCAGTCTCGGCCATATGAAAGCTGGCATTCGGGAAGGTCAAAGCGCCGTCTTTGCCGACAGAGCCCCAGAGATGATCCGGATGGGCATGGGTGTAAATCACTTTGGTGATCGCTGACGCTTCTGTTCCTACAGCTTTCAGGCTGTCTAGAAGGCTGCCCGCCGTCGGCGACATGTTGCCGCCCGCGCCGGTGTCGATCAGAATTTGCTCGGAACCGGATTTGAGCAGCAGCACATTGATCTCGACACTTGCCTCTTCGCCTTTGACAGCAGCGCCTAATAGCTTTTTGACTTCGTCCACAGACGCTTGGGGAAAGACAGCTGGAATATTGAGCATGAACGTGCCGTCACTGACGACTGTCACATCATAGGCACCCTGTTTGAATGCGTAGGGACCGGCAAGCGCCAAGGCGCTGTTTGGCAAGAGCCCCGCAGCGATAAGGCCACCGGACAATGCGAGGAACTTGCGGCGGTCCAAAACGAGTATATCTCGAGTGAGCAGATTTTGATGAAACATCGTATTGTCCTCCTGTTTTCAATCAACCAGTAACTAGCGCAGTCTTGCCGAGAGACATGACTTGATTTTGAAGAACCGTCAGCACAGTCTGTCAACACTTCGTGATGATTGCTGGAGATAGATATGTCATTCCTGAAACGCTTATTCGGTGGCGGTGAGGCAAAGGCTGAGGTCCATGCCGCCCGCGAGTACAAAGGCTATGTCATCACCGCCACGCCGCTCAAAGAAGGCGGGCAGTACCGCCTTTGCGGGGTGATCTCCAAGGATGTGGACGGCGTGCGCAAGGAGCACCGGTTTATCCGCGCTGACCAATTCACGGATAAGGATGAGGTCGTTCAGTTCA
>JANOYJ010000174.1:0-4509 GCA_031428815.1 Phyllobacterium sp. | reverse complement strand
GACGCCTGTCCAGTCCATGCGCGTTACTCCGCTCATTCTACATGCCGAAGAATTTGAAGGCGGGGCAGCAGATCATCATGCCGTTGCGGCGGAACCAGCCGCTCAAGCTGGTGTTGCCGAAACAGAAGAAGCAGAGCCGATGCTCCTGCTTGGCCGTTCGTGGAATACATTGTTTGCCAATCTCGTCACCGGTGCAGGCTTTGCTTTGCTAATGACGGGTGTGTCACTGGTGAGCGGCGTTGCCATCAGCTTTTCGACAGGGTTGGCATGGGGCGCAGCCGGGTGGTTGGCCGTGCAGTTTCTACCCGGACTTGGACTGCCGCCGGAATTGCCCGGATTTCCGTTTGTTGATGTTGTTCAACGGCAGATTTGGTGGGTCGCGACGATCGCAGCGTCCATTGCCGGGATTTGGCTGGTTGTGGTGCGCAAGGATCTTTTGGCGCGTGCGGGCGGCTTTGCGCTTCTCACTGCGCCGCATCTCTACGGCGCACCGAAGCCTGCCGACATTTCTGCCAAGGTTCCAGCCTTTCTTGCGGCAGAATATGTCATGGCTTCTTTGTCAACGACCCTGTTCTTCTGGTTGGCGCTGGGGCTTCTCCTCGGATACTTCATGGACCGAAGCGAGAAGACGGGGTGATCCCGTCACCAAAGATCGTGCTTGTTCTCGGCGGGGCGCGTTCCGGCAAGTCGGCGTTTGCCGAGGGGTTGGTCGATGCGTCTGGTTTGAGCAAGGTCTATGTGGCGACGGGCCAAGCGTTTGACCGCGAAATGTCAGACAGGATCGACATCCACAAAGCGCGGCGCGGCGCTGAATGGAACAATGTTGAGGACCCGTTCGATCTTGCGGGCGTGCTCGAAAAGGCTTCAGCGTCCGATAAGTCGGTGCTGGTTGATTGTCTGACACTTTGGGTGACGAACCTGATGCTGGAAGACAAGGATGTGCTGGCCGAAAGCAATCTCTTGATCGAGATGCTGCCGAGGCTTTCCGGGCAAATTATTCTGGTTTCGAGCGAAGTCGGCATGGGCATTGTCCCGGACAATTATATGGCGCGGGCATTTCGCGACCATGCCGGACGCTTGCATCAGATGATCGCGGCCATTGCCGATGAGGTTTATTTCGTAGCGGCTGGGTTGCCGCTGAAAATGAAGGGTTAGTTTTATGCAGCAGGACAAGATTCCCGCGACTGTTATTACCGGCTTTCTCGGGTCCGGCAAAACCACGATGATCCGCAACATCCTTGAAAACGCCAATGGGCGGCGGATTGCCTTGATTATCAATGAGTTTGGTGATCTCGGCGTTGACGGCGATGTGCTGCGCGGCTGCGGGGCGGAGGCCTGTTCGGAAGACGACATTATCGAGCTGACCAATGGCTGCATCTTCTGCACCGTTGCGGATGATTTCATTCCGACCATGACCAAATTGATTTCGCGCGAGCGCAAGATCGATCACATTATCATTGAAACGTCGGGTCTTGCCTTGCCGCAGCCGTTGGTCGCGGCGTTCAACTGGCCGGAAGTCAAGACGCGGGTGACCGTCGATGGCGTGGTCACGGTGATTGACGTCGCCGCCGTTGCGGCGGGCCGGTTCGCGGATGATGAGGAGGCGTTAGCTGCGCAACGCGCCGCAGACCCGTCGTTCGAGCATGACAACCCGATTGAGGAAGTTTTCGAAGACCAGATCATGGCGGCGGACCTCATCGTATTGAATAAGAGCGATCTTGTTGATGCGGCGACATTGGAAGCCGTGAAGGCGCAGATCAATTCCGGCAGCACCCGCCCGCTCAAAATTGTGAGCAGCGAGCAGGGTAAGCTACCGATTGAGGTTTTGCTTGGTCTATCGTCGGCGACCGAAGACCTGATCGCGGACCGCAAGTCGCATCATGAAATGGAGCATGCGGGCGGCGAGATGCATGACCATGATGACTTTGATTCATTTGTGGTCGAGACCAAGGACGTCGCTGATGCCAAGGCCTTTGCTGAGGGTCTCAAGGCGGTCATCGATGCGCATGATATTTTGCGTTTGAAAGGCTTTGTTGCCGTCAAAGGCAAGCCGATGCGGCTCGTCACTCAAGCGGCGGGCAAACGGGTTGATACCTACTTTGATCGTGCTTGGAATGCTGGTGAGCCGCGTTCATCGCGATTGGTGGTGATTGGTCTCAAAGGCCTGGATCATTCGGCCATTCAATCTTCTATCGCCGCGCTCGCCTGATCCATGCACCTCCTTCTCGCCCAGAAGGGAAGTTTGGCCGAGGGGCAGGAAGCGATTGACCTCGGGCAGACGCCTGCGCATGTGATTTTCCTGTCAGCGGCGGATACTGAGATTGCCGCCTTGGCGCAGGCGCGAAGAGATTTGGGTGAGGCCGCGCCGGGTCTTCGCCTCGCTAATCTTCTCCAATTGCAGCACCCGCTGTCAGTCGACACCTATGTCGAACGCACGGCGCGGCATGCCAACCTCATTGTCGTTCGGGTGTTAGGCGGCGAGGGTTATTGGCCTTACGGGCTGGAAGCGCTGCATGCGGCGGCGGTGACGCATGGCATCATGCTGGCTGTACTTCCGGGGGATGACAAGGCTGATCCGGGTTTGGAGCGGTTTTCGACAGTGCCGACTGAGGACCGCAATGCTCTTTGGCGGTATTTGGCTGAAGGTGGGGCGGGGAATGCGGCGGGATTTCTGTCTTATGCCAAGGCGCTGATTGCGGGTGGGGAAAAGTCTGCTCCGGCTGCGCCCTTGTTGAAGGCGGGGCTTTGGTGGCCGGGGGAGGTCAATCCGTCGGTAGATGTTTTGCGAGCCAAATGGAACTCTGCCGCTGCACCCCCCTCCGCCCCGTTGGCACAGCCAATCTCCCCCCTTGAGGGGGAGATGCCCGGCAGGGCAGAGGGGGGGGCAGCGGTGGCGATTATCTTCTACCGCGCCCTTTTCCAATCCGGCCAAACAGCCGCGATCTCGTCGCTCATAGAATCTTTACAAAAACGCGGGCTGAACCCGCTGCCCATCTACGTCTCCAGCCTCAAAGATGACATCTCCGTCGCCACGGTCGCTAAGTTGTTCGATGCGGCCAGCCCTGCGCTCGTTCTCAACGCGACGGGTTTTTCCGTCAGCGCTCCGGGTTCGCAATGGCAAGGCACGGTGCTTGATTCCGGTGGTGCGCCGGTCGTTCAGGTCGTTCTTTCCGGCACATCGGAGGAGGCCTGGCTTGCTTCACCGCAAGGGTTGACCACCCGCGATCTCGCCATGAATGTTGTCCTGCCAGAGGTGGATGGACGCGTCTTCTCCCGCGCCATCTCCTTCAAAGCGGCATCGGAATATGACGCGGATGTCGAAGCCAATATCGTGGCGCACCGGCCGCGCGAAGACCGTGTGGACTATGTCACTGACCTTGCTGCCAATTGGGTTCGCCTTCGTACTAAGAAAGCGTCAGAACGCAACGTCGCAATCATTCTAGCAAACTATCCAAACAAGGACGGCCGCATTGCCAATGGTGTCGGTCTTGATACGCCGGCAGGCACAATTGAAGTGATGCGGGCGATGCGTGAGGCTGGTTATGAGGTCGGCGAATTGCCATCAAATGGCGATGAACTTATCCGGTTGTTGTCAGAAGGGGTAACGAACAAATCCAGTGATGACCGCATCGTCCGCGAGACACTTTCCCTCAATGAATACAACGCCTTCTTGGCTTCATTGCCGAAAGTGATTCAAGACAAAATCCATGAAAGATGGGGTGCGCCGGAAGACGATCCATTCTTCAAGGGCTCTCTCGGATTTGCTCTGCCGCTGATGCGCTTCGGGCATCTAATTGTAGGTATACAGCCCGCCCGTGGTTACAACATTGATCCAAAGGAAAGCTATCACTCTCCCGATCTTGCGCCGCCGCATGGTTATCTCGCGTTCTACGCATTCCTTAGAAACACGTTCAACGTCGATGCGATTGTCCATATGGGCAAGCACGGTAATCTCGAATGGTTGCCGGGAAAAGCGTTGTCGCTTTCTGCCGAATGTTTTCCGGAAGCTATTCTTGGACCATTGCCGCATATCTATCCGTTTATCGTCAATGATCCGGGGGAGGGGACGCAGGCCAAACGGCGCACATCTGCCGTCATCATCGATCATCTCACGCCGCCGCTTACCCGCGCCGAAACTTACGGGGCGCTGAAGGATTTGGAGGCGTTGGTCGATGAATATTTCGAGGCCTCCGGCACTGATCCGCGCCGCTTAAAACTGCTTGGCCCGCGTATTCTTCAACTGGTGCGTGATATCGGACTCGATCAGGACGCCGGGATTTCAAAAGAGGATGGTGAGACTGCTGCGCTGCAAAAGCTCGACGGTTATTTGTGCGAACTCAAAGAGATGCAAATACGCGACGGCTTGCATATTTTCGGGCGTGCGCCAGAGGGACGGTTGCTGGATGATTTGGTTGTCGCACTGGCACGGTTGCCGCGCGGTGACGGTGTTGGGCGGAATGCAAGTCTGCATCGAAGTATAGCAAAGGATGTGTTCGCCACTTCAACCAT
>JANOYJ010000173.1:0-5681 GCA_031428815.1 Phyllobacterium sp. | reverse complement strand
AACCCGAAGGAGAAGATGATGGCATATATTGATGGTTTCGTAGCGGCGGTACCGACGGCCAACCGGGAGGCATTTTTAGAACACGCCAGGAAATTCGACGCGCTGTTCATCGCGCATGGCGCGCTGAACGCCGTGGAATGTTGGGGAGACGACGTGCCTGAAGGCGAGGTGACCTCGTTCAGCATGGCGGTGAAACGCGAGCCGGATGAGAGCATCTTGTTTTCCTGGATCACCTGGCCCTCGAAGGAAGTCCGCATCTCGGCTTGGGAAAAACTGATGCAGCTGCCCGAAATGCAACCTGGAGCAAGTTCAATGCCGTTTGACGGAAAGCGCATGATTTATGGCGGGTTCGATGTCATTCTCGAACTGTGAGACCTCGCCATGGCCAAGGCATCAAAACTGAGAATTGAAAACGTTTTGCAGCCCGGCAAGACCTACAATGTTGATGCCGTTATGTTCGAGGCGATGAAAGCGGCGCTATTGAAAGTAGTGCCGTCTGCGCCGCCCGGCATGACGCCTGCGGAAATCCAGAAGGCACTGCTTCCATTTTTGCCACCGGACCTGTTTCCAGGCGGCGAAAAAGCAGGCTGGTGGATGAAGGCCGTGCAGCTCGATCAAGAGTCGAAAAAAGTGTTGGTCCGTTCGGAAAAACCGTCAGTGCGACTGTGGAAGACTTAGCACGACTTCTTTCCTCTCCCTGCCGAATCACGGGGAGAGGGGAGGGGAAAACTAAGCCGCCAAATCGCGCAGCACGTATTGCAAAATCCCGCCATTCTTCAAATACCCGACTTCTTCCAGCGTATCAATGCGGCAGATGATGGGGATTTCTTTCATCGTCCCGTCGCCATAGGTGACCACGGCGTTCATTTTTTGGCGCGGTTTGGCTGAAGCGAGTCCTTCGATACTCACAAGTTCATCGCCCTTTAGACCAAGTGAGGTCCAGCTTGAGCCCTCCTCGAAGACGAAGGGGACGATGCCCATGCCGACGAGATTTGAACGATGTATGCGCTCAAAACTCTGCGCGATGACGGCGCGGACGCCTAGGAGGTTGGTGCCCTTCGCCGCCCAGTCGCGCGAGGAGCCGTTGCCGTATTCGATGCCTGCGAAGACGACCAATGGCACGCCTTCGGATTTGTATTTCATTGCGGCGTCGTAAATCGACATTTCGGTTTTCGTTGGATAGTGGATCGTGAAGCCGCCCTCTTTGCCATTGGCGCCAAGCATGTGATTGCGGATGCGGATATTGGCAAAGGTGCCGCGCATCATGACTTCATGATTGCCTCGCCGCGTGCCATATTGGTTGAAATCCGCCACGGCCACTGCATGGTCAGTGAGATATTTACCCGCAGGTGATGCTGCTTTGATCGAACCCGCCGGAGAAATATGATCCGTGGTGATTTTATCGCCAAACAGGCCAAGCACGCGTGCGCCCCTAATGTCCGACACCGAACCGGCCGCCTTCTGCATGCCGACAAAGTAGGGCGGGTTCTGCACATAGGTTGATTCATCATCCCAGGCATAGGTCTGTCCCGCCGGAACCTTGACCTTCGCCCAATTGGCATCGCCTTTGAAAACATCAGCATATTTGTCTCTGAACAGTTTTTTGGTGACGTTCTTGGCGATGTATTCTTGGATTTCCTTCGAGGTCGGCCAAATGTCTTTGAGAAAAACTGGATTGCCTTTTCTGTCCAGACCAAGTGGCTCGACAGTCAAATCCTTGGTGACTGTGCCTGCCAAAGCATGTGCGACAACCAAAGGCGGTGAGGCCAAGTAATTGGCCTGCACATCTGGCGAGACGCGGCCTTCGAAATTGCGGTTGCCGGAAAGGACCGCAGCGGCGATTAGACCCTTGTCGTTAATGGTCCTGGAAATCTCCTCCGGCAGAGGGCCGGAATTGCCGATGCAGGTGGTGCAGCCATAGCCGACGAGATTGAAGCCTAGCTTGTCCAAATCCTTTTGCAGACCGGAATTCTTGAGATAGTCGCCGACCACTTGTGAACCGGGAGCGAGCGAGGTCTTCACCCATGGCTTGGTCTTCAAACCCTTGGCCAAAGCATTGCGGGCGAGAAGGCCTGCACCGATTAAGACACTTGGATTGGAGGTATTGGTGCAAGAGGTGATGGCCGCGATGACCACATCGCCATGGCCAAGATCATGCTCGCGGCCTTCCACCTTGTAGCGCTTGGAAATTTCGGCGGTCTTTTTGTATTCGGTTTCCATCGCGGCGACAAAGCCTGCCGGAATGCCTTCCAGTGCAACACGGCCTTCCGGGCGCTTTGGTCCAGCCATGCTCGGCACGACGGTGGAGAGTTCCAGTTCGATCGTGTCGGTGAAGACCGGGTCCTTGGCCGACTTGGTGCGGAACAGGCCCTGCGCCTTCGCATATTTCTCTACGAGCTCAATGCGCGCCTTTTTACGGCTCGAATTGGTCAAGTAATTCAGCGTCTCGCCATCAATGGGGAAGAAGCCGCAGGTTGCGCCATACTCAGGGGCCATATTGGCGATGGTGGCGCGGTCGGCCAAGGTCAAAGAATCAAGGCCGGGGCCGAAGAACTCGACAAACTTGCCGACAACCCCCTTCTTGCGCAGCATCTGCGTGACGGTCAGAACCAGATCAGTCGCGGTGACGCCTTCCTTGACCTTGCCGGTCAGTTTGAAGCCGACGACTTCTGGGATCAGCATGGACTGCGGCTGACCAAGCATCGCAGCTTCCGCTTCAATGCCGCCGACACCCCAACCCAGAACCGAAAGCCCGTTGACCATCGTTGTATGGGAATCCGTGCCGACCAGAGTGTCAGGATAGGCGACTTCGACGGTCTCGGTCTTCTTGCCCTTGATTGCCTTCTCCTTGCGCGTCCAGACGGTCTGCGACAGATATTCGAGATTTACCTGATGGCAGATGCCGGTGCCAGGAGGCACGACGCGGAAATTCTTGAATGCCTGCTGGCCCCATTTCAGAAAACGATAACGTTCGCCATTGCGGGCATATTCCAGATCGACATTCTGCTTCAGCGCCTTGTTGGAACCGAACTCGTCAACAATGACCGAGTGGTCGATGACGAGATCCACCGGCACCAGTGGATTAATTTTCTGCGGATTGCCGCCTAGTGCCTGCATCGCATCGCGCATGGCCGCCAGATCGACCACTGCCGGAACACCAGTAAAATCCTGCATCAAAACCCGGGCCGGACGGAACGCGATTTCCTTGCCGGCCGTGCCCTTGTCTTTTAGCCAATCAACGAAGGCCTCGATGTCTTTCTTAGTGACAGTGGTTCCGTCCTCGGCACGCAACAGATTTTCGAGCAGCACCTTCATCGAATAGGGCAGGGCGGAAATGCCGGTTAAACCGTTTTTCTCAGCGGCGGTCAGCGAGTAGATGACATATTTCTTGGTGCCAACGTTGAGCGTTTTCCGGCATTTGAAGCTGTCAATATGGGACAAGGCGAAGTTCCTCTCATTTGCTCGCTGAAGAGGGACAAACGCATGCCGTCACGCAAAATGACACAGGCTGCGGGTACGGCCATTTCCGCTGTCTGCCCCCGCGCATTCTCATGCACGATATTCGGCGCTAAAGGTTTCCACGCCGACCGCTGGCATGGTTGATTGAGCTATAGATAATTTCGTAAGGATGCGCCAGTTGAACTAACGTCATAATTGCTGCGCTGCGACATTTTTTTGCATGGAGAGATAATGCGGCTAATTGCCGAAAAATTAGGCGCTTCGCGCGGCGGGGGTCTTGTTTTCACTGGACTGTCGTTTGCGATGAATGCCAGTGAGGCTCTGGTAGTAAGCGGGCCGAACGGTGTCGGCAAATCGACGTTGTTGCGCGTTCTTGCTGGATTACTGTCGAGCACTGAGGGTGCCGTGCGTTTGGAGGGTGGTTCGGGAGAGGCACTTTCCGCGCAGTGCCATTATCTCGGTGTGCAAAACGCGATGAAGCCGGTACTGAGCGTGTCGGAGAATTTGCTGTTTTGGCAGACGTTTACGGGCAGCTCGAAGCTCACGGTTGACGAAGCGTTAGCGGCGGTTGGGCTGCCAAGTATAGGCTCGACGCCTTTTGCTTATCTCTCGACGGGGCAGAAGCGGCGCGTGGCGATTGCGCGGCTTTTGGTGAGTTATCGTCCGATCTGGTTGTTGGACGAGCCGACAAGCGGGCTAGATACGCGAGCAGAGGCGATTTTTTCCGGACTGCTGCACGGCCATCTCGCCAAAGGCGGTATAGCGATTGCCGCGACACATCTACCATTGGGATTGGTTGGGGCGAAGGAATTGCGGATGCACGCACTATGACCGCCCTCATCCTTCGTGACTTGAAACTTGCATGGCGCGCCGGTGGCGGGGCTTTGACCGGCGTGATCTTTTTTCTCGCCGTTATCGCGGTCGTACCGTTCGGTGTCGGTCCCGACCTGAAGCTCCTTGCCCACATTGGTCCCGCCATTATATGGATTGGGGCACTGCTTGCGACCTTGCTGGGTCTCGACCGTTTGTTTCAGGTTGACCGCGAGGATGGCTCGCTTGACGTCATACTCTTGCGTGGCGATTTTCTCTCGCTCGTCGGTACATGCTTTATCAAATGCCTCGCACACTGGACCGCAACCTGCCTGCCGCTTGTTGTTACCGCACCGTCGCTTGGCTTGTTCATGAACATGGACGCCGATGCGATTGTTGCCGTTACCTTGACGCTGTTGGTCGGCACTCCGGCTTTGGCTTTTATCGGTGCGGTCGGTGCGGCTTTGGCCGTATCACTGCCGCGCGGTGGATTGTTGATTTCAGTGCTGGTCTTGCCACTTGCCATTCCAGTCTTGATTTTCGGCGTTTCGGCCACTCTGGGCGCTATTGAAGACCCGGCGCCTTTCACCGCACCCTTCCTCATTCTCGCCGCACTCACCTTGTTCTTTGCCGTGCTCGGGCCGATTGCGTCCGCTGCGGCTTTACGCATCTCGACCGATTGAACACCAAACTCTATGATGATGAAATGACAGCAAGCGATACAATAACCGCCCGCCTGACCGGCCTCGCCAATCCAACCCGTTTTTTGGAGCTGGCAGGAAAACTTCTGCCATGGCTCGCGGCGATCTCCGCGGTGCTCTTGGTCGTCGGTCTCACCATGTCCTTCACTGCGCCTGAAGATTACCAGCAAGGCTCAACCGTTCGGATCATGTTTATTCATGTGCCGTTCGCCTGGCTCTCTATGATGGGTTGGAGCGTGATGGCATTGGCGGCGCTGGGCACTTTGATCTGGCGGCATCCGCTGGCCGATGTGGCCGCAAAAGCGGCCGCCCCTATCGGCGCTTGCTTCACGCTGCTGGCGCTCGTTACCGGCTCGCTCTGGGGCAAACCGACTTGGGGCACTTATTGGGTTTGGGATGCGCGGCTGACCTCTGTGTTTATACTTTTCCTGATGTATCTTGGTGTGATTGCGCTAACCCGCGCTTTGGACGATGCGACGCAAGCCGCCCGCGCTGCTGCCATTCTCATTTTGGTCGGTGCAATCAATCTGCCGATCATCAAATTCTCGGTGAATTGGTGGAACACATTGCACCAGCCTGCCGCCGTATTCCGCATGGATGGGCCGACAATCGATCCCGCACTGCTTTGGCCGCTGGCAATCATGGCGCTTGGCTTCACGTTTCTGTTTTTCACGCTGCATTTGGCCGCCATGTGCAATGAAATATGGCGTC
>JANOYJ010000172.1:0-2036 GCA_031428815.1 Phyllobacterium sp. | reverse complement strand
TCCAAGTTTGGGAAAACTAAGAGATTGGCGACGCCCTTCATTCTGGAATGCGGAAAAATGCGGTGACGGAAATCCGGCAATAAAGCTGTGTCGCCGTGCATTTCGCCATCCGCGGCAAGCTTTGGCGCTAAAATAGCGAGTATTTCGCAGGCTCTGCGCATTTTTCGCGCACTCTCGGAATCGCGCGAACCGAAATCTGAATGAGATAAGAGTGCGGCGGTGGGTTCAATACCGAAGCGCCTGATTTCATCAGCGGCTAGGACCGTCATCTCAACGATTTCCTCCGGCGTCGGATCAAGCTTGATGTGGGTATCGGTAAAGAAAGACACGCCTTCATTGGAGATCAACATGGACAACGCTGAGAGATCGCGGATGCCTGCGCGTTTGCCGATAATCTGATCGACATTGCGCAAATGCCGTTCGAAGCGGCCTTCAAGGCCGCAAATCATAGCGTCCGCATCGCCGCGCCGCAGCGCGAGACATCCAATGATGGTGTTGTTGGTGCGCACCAAGGTTCGCGCCGCTTCGGGTGTTACGCCTTTACGACCAGCGACGCTGACAAGTTCATCGACGTAGTTGCGGAAGCGCGGGTCGTTTTCGGGATTGACCAATTCAAAATCAACATCAGGCCGGATGCGCAGACCAAATCGTTGGATTCGTGCGTCTACAACACTTGGGCGGCCGACGAGGATAGGGCGGGCAAGGCCTTCTTCCAAAACCACCTGCGCGGCGCGAAGCACGCGTTCGTCTTCGCCTTCTGCAAAGATGACACGGTTACGCGTTGCGATCTTCGCGGAAGAAAAGATCGGCTTCATCACAAGCCCGGAGCGGAAAACGAAGCGGTTCAGCCTATCGATATAGGCATCCATATCGGTAATAGGACGGGCCGCCACGCCCGTGTCGGCGGCTGCTTTTGCGACCGCCGGCGCAATACGTAGAATCAGGCGCTGATCGAACGGTGAGGGGATGAGGTAATCCGGCCCGAACGTCGGCGTTTCGCCTGAATAGGCGCGGGCGGCGATGTCCGACGGTTCCTCACGGGCAAGCGCCGCGATGGCCTTTACCGCAGCGAGTTTCATTTCTTCGTTGATCGCCGACGCGCCCACATCAAGGGCGCCGCGGAAAATATAGGGGAAGCAGAGGACGTTATTGACCTGATTGGGGAAATCCGACCGGCCTGTGCAGATCATGGCGTCCGGGCGCTCTTTTCGGGCGAGATCGGGCATGATTTCGGGATTTGGATTGGCAAGCGCCATAATCATTGGCTTGGGCGCCATTGCCTTGAGAAGCTCGGGTTTTAATACTCCCGCTGCTGAAAGCCCAAGAAACACATCCGCGCCGTCAATGACATCTGCTAGGGTCCTCGCCTTTGTATCTTGCACATAAACATTCTTCCAGCGGTCCATCAATGCCACGCGACCTTTGTAGACAACGCCTTCAAGGTCGGTGACGAAGATATTCTTCACTTGGGCTCCGAGGCCGACGAGCAGGTTCAGACAGGCAAGCGCCGCTGCGCCAGCGCCTGACGTGACAATTTTTGCGTTGGAAATGTCTTTTCCGGCGAGCTCCAGACCATTCAGAATTGCTGCGGCCACGATGATCGCCGTGCCGTGCTGATCGTCATGGAAGACCGGGATTTTCATTTTTGCGCGCAATTGCTCTTCGACTTCAAAACATTCCGGTGCTTTGATATCTTCAAGATTAATGCCGCCGAATGTGGGTTCCAGTGCGGCGATGACGGAAACCATGCGGTCAATTTCCGGCGCGTCGATTTCTATGTCGAAGACGTCAATACCCGCGAACTTTTTGAAAAGAACGGCCTTGCCTTCCATCACCGGTTTGGAGGCGAGGGGACCGATGTTGCCGAGACCGAGCACCGCTGTTCCGTTTGAAACGACTGCGACGAGGTTGGCGCGGGCCGTATAAAGTGCGGCGTCTTCGGGATTATCGCGGATTGCCAGACACGGCGCCGCAACGCCGGGAGAATAGGCCAATGCCAGGTCGCGTTGATTGCCAAGCGGTTTAATCGCTTGGAT
>JANOYJ010000171.1:0-1646 GCA_031428815.1 Phyllobacterium sp. | reverse complement strand
CCATTCGCCCGCCGATGATTGAATTCTTGAGGATTGCGGTTCAGGCGCGAAAATCAATTCTGGTGTCGGGCGGCACGGGTAGCGGCAAGACCACGCTTTTGAATGCCCTCTCTAATTATATTTCCGGCAAGGAGCGTCTGGTCACCATTGAAGACGCCGCCGAATTACAATTGCAACAGCGCCATGTGTTGCGGCTTGAAACCCGGCCGCCCAATATTGAGGGCAAGGGTGATATCCGCCAACGCGAACTTGTTAGAAATGCGCTGCGCATGCGCCCGGACCGCATCATCGTCGGCGAAGTGCGCGGCGAAGAAGCCTTTGACATGTTGCAAGCCATGAATACCGGCCATGAAGGGTCGATGACGACCATCCATGCGAATACGCCGCGCGATGCGCTGTCGCGCTTGGAGCAAATGGTTGGCATGGCGGGCCTTCCGATGACGCATGAAAGCATCCGGGCGCAAATTGCTTCGGCTATCGACATTATCGTGCAAACGCAGCGTTTGTCGGATGGCGGGCGGCGGGTTATCTCTATTGCCGAACTCACTGGCATGGAGGGGAATGTTATTCAAATGCAGGAAATCTATCATTTCGTGCGCCGGGACATTACCGCAGATGGCAAAATTATCGGTGATTTCCGCGCGACCGGCGTGCGGCCACGCTTTGCTCAGGAAGCAGCCGCAATGGGGCTGACCTTTGCAAAAGATGCCTTTAACCCGCAGGTGCCGCTTTAATGTTTACCAGCCAAAGCCTGATCTATTTTGTTTATGTTCTCGCCGCCGCGTCGGTCATTTTGGCCATTGAGGCGTTTTACCTCACTGTTTCGGGGCGGCGATCCAAAACCGGGATCATCAACAAACGCCTGAAACGGCTGGCTGAAGACGGCCCCGCTGAGCAAACCTTGCAAGGCTTGCTGCGCGAACGCGGCTTAACCAACGAAGGCGACTTCGCCTTCAATGTCATTTTTCTGAACCGGCTTTATACACAATCGGGCATAACCGGAAATCCAGTGGCTTTTGCGGCAGCGTTTTTCGGCGCGGGTGTCGTCTTGGCACTTCTCATGCGGACGATCATGAACTTCTCGTCTATTGCCGCTTTGATTGCGTTCATACTTGTGGCGTTCGCGCTGCCGCTTTTCGTGCTGCGTCGCGCGCGCAACAAGCGTATCGCGAAATTCTCGTGCCAGCTTCCTGACGCGCTCGATATGATTATTCGCTCGCTGCGCGCGGGGCATCCGACGACGGTCGCCGTCAGCCTTGTGGCTCGGGAAATGCAAGACCCATTGGGGAGTGAGTTCGGCATCGTCTCTGACGAAATCACCTTTGGATTGAGCCTTGAGCAGGCGGTGAGAAAATTGACCGAACGTGTCGGCTTTGAAGGCCTGCATCTTCTGGCGGTTTCATTGTCGATTCAGGCCAAGACAGGTGGAAACTTGACAGAAATTCTCTCGAACCTGTCAAAAGTGCTGCGCGAGCGTCAGAAGTTGCGGCTTAAAATCCGTGCTCTTTCAGCCGAGGGGCGGTTTTCCGGCATTTTGATTTCGGCTTTCCCGCTCATCATGCTGGGCGTGCTCCTTCTCATCGCCCCGACCTATTATGGCGATGTATGGGGCGACCCGATTATTTTCCCTATATTTACGATCTTTG
>JANOYJ010000170.1:0-6180 GCA_031428815.1 Phyllobacterium sp. | reverse complement strand
GAGTTTGGCGGCATCATTGAAGCCACCGAAAGCCGCGCCCGCGATACAGACCAGCGCAAACGTGAGGAAGCAGCACAACTCGCAGAATCATTGAGCATGGGATCAGTGCTGCTACTTCTTGACGAGCGCGGTAAAAACCTCTCCTCACCTGACTTCGCCAGTCTTATTACCAAGTATCGCGATAGCGGCACCCGCGCTATGACATTGGCCATTGGCGGTGCGGACGGTCATGCCGAGGAATTAAGACAGAAGGCGCAAATCGTGATTTCCTTTGGTGCGATGACCTATCCGCACCAGATCATGCGCATACTCATTGCCGAACAGCTTTATCGCGCCGCCACCATCATTTCGGGTCACCCCTACCACCGCGAATAATCACGTTGAATTGATACCACAGCCATGGCTTTGCCATGCTGCTATGCCCCAATCGCGTCAAAGCAATATTTATGGTTAACAGGAAATTAAGAAGCGATGGCTAGGAATCGAACAACGCCTCTGAACAATGGAATTAAATGCGTCTAAGCAAACAATATGGTCTGAAATTTTCAATGTCGATTGCCCTCGCGATCGCAACATCTTGCTTTGCCTCACCCCAAACCCAAGCGGAACCAACTCAGCCAACTGTCGAAGACCGTCGCCAAGCAACAATGTCAGAGCTCGACCAGCTTCTGGCCAACGCCTCCGTATCAGACCAGCGCGCGCGCGAACTTGCCGCAGAAATTACCGCGCTCAAGAAAGACGAGACCACTGTGACCGCCGCCCTTATACAATCGGCGAAGACCGAGCGGAAATTGTCACAAGACATTCAACCTATTGAAGACCGGCTCGTTGAATATCGCGACCAAGAGGAGGCAATCAAACTCTCGCTGCATGCGCGTCGCGCTGTCTTGGCGGAAGTTTTGGCGGCCTTGCAACGCATGGGCCTTAACCCCCCGCCCGCGATTTTGGTGAACCCGCAGGATGCACTCTCATCGGTCCGTAGTGCTATTTTGCTTGGCGCCGTCGTTCCTCAGCTGCGCTCAGAAACCGACATCTTATTGGCCGATATGGAATCACTCTCCAAGGTGACAATTTCCATCCGCTCAGAGCGCGAGCGATTGCTTGCCGCAATGAAAATTCAAGCTGAAGAAAAGATCCGTCTGGACCAATTGGTCGAAGAAAAAAAGAAACTGCGCGACACATCTGAAATTGCGTTGAAGGCCGAGCAGGACCGGATTACTCAAATCGCCAAAAAGTCGAAATCGCTCAAGGAATTGATCGCCGGTATCGACAAGGAGCTTGCCAATAATGCCAAGCGCGACGCGGAGGCCCGTAAAGCCGCGGAAGTCGCCGCATTGAACGGCGACAAGCGCACTTATATCGCGCCTCCACAAGCAACACGCATAACGCCTTCTGCTTCCTTCGCCTCGCTCAGGGGAGCGCTTACCTTTCCGGTTTCTGGCACCATTCGCGTTGCTTTCGGCAAAAACGATGGTCAGGGCGGGTCCTCACAGGGCTATACGCTCGAAACGAAACCACTTGGCCGCGTCATTACACCGGCCGATGCGCGCGTGCTTTATGCCGACACATTTCGCTCTTACGGGTATCTCTTGATACTTGATGCAGGTGAAGGCTATCATCTGGTTATGTCCGGTATGTCCCGGCTGGATGTTGGTCAGAACCAGTTTGTTCTGGCAGGCGAACCCGTCGGCGTGATGGGTGAGCGAAGTATGGCGGAAAATGCAGCGGATGATATGGCGAAGGACGCCCCTTCGCTCTATATCGAGTTTAGAAAAGACGGGAAACCGGTTGATTCCGGCCCTTGGTGGGCAGGCGGACCGATGGGAAGGACGAACAATGCTACGTAAGATGTCGCTCCTCTTTGCAGGCGCTCTCATGGGTGCAACCGCGATGAGCCTTGTCTATTATTCGCCCGGCTCGTCTGCGAACGCCGCGAGCTCCGACACCTATAAGCAGCTATCGATATTCGGCGATATTTTTGAGCGGGTGCGGAACACGTATGTGACTCCCCCGGACGAAAAGTCTCTGGTTTCAAACGCCATTAACGGCATGCTGACTTCGCTTGATCCACATTCGTCCTATATGGATGCTGCGGCAGCGCAGGACATGCGCGTGCAAACCAAGGGTGAGTTTGGCGGTCTTGGCATCGAAGTCACGATGGAGAATGAACTCGTCAAGGTCATTGCACCGATTGACGACACGCCTGCCGCTAAAGCCGGTGTGCGCGGCGGTGACTATATTTCACAGATCAATGGTGAGGAAGTGCGCGGCCTGACGTTGGAGCAAGCCGTCGACAAGATGCGCGGTGCTGTCAACACCCCCATCGACCTCACCCTTATCCGCGAGAAGGCCCCAAAGCCGATTAAGCTTACAATCGTTCGCGATGTCATCAAGGTAAAGGCGGTGAAATTCCGCGTTGAGGGTGACGTAGGCTACTTGCGGGTCATTTCGTTTACCGAGAAAACGTTCGACGATCTGGATGCGGCGATCACCACAATCAAAAAAGAAATCCCGGCTGATAAGCTGAAGGGCTTTATTCTTGACCTTCGCCTGAATCCGGGTGGCTTGCTTGATCAAGCCGTCAGCGTTTCCGATACATTCCTGGAGCGCGGCGAAGTCGTATCAACGCGCGGTCGCGACCCGCAAAATGTCAACCGCTTCGAAGCGCGCGCTGGCGATTCCATTGACGGAAAGCCGTTAATCGTGATGGTCAACGGTGGCTCTGCAAGCGCGTCCGAGATCGTCGCAGGCGCCCTGCAAGATCATCATCGCGCAACAGTGCTCGGCACGCGCAGTTTCGGCAAGGGTTCTGTGCAGACCATTATTCCGCTTGGCGAGGACATCGGCTCGTTGCGTCTGACCACGGCGCTTTATTATACGCCGGCAGGCAAATCGATCCAAGGCAAGGGCATTGTCCCTGACATCAAAGTCGAGCAACCGTTGCCGGAAGAATTCAAAGACGCTGATGTGACGCGCGGCGAATCGGATTTGAAGGGGCACATTAAGGGCAAGCAGGAAACTGACGAGGGGTCGGGTTCAAACGCCTATGTCCCGCCGGAAACGAAAGACGACGTGCAGCTGGCCGCTGCGCTGAAGCTCCTGCGCGGCGAGACGAAAGACCCGGCGTTTCCGGCAGACCCAACTAAAGATACTCTGCCGAACTGATCCACCTATGAATAATCTAACGTGGGGGTATCCGTCTTGAGCAATGATCTTGACCGCCCGCTGGGTACCAACCGTAGCGCCAAATCGGGTGGGTTCAGAATCTCCGGACGGCAGGCCTTCCTCGGCCTGTTGGCGACAAGCATCATTGCTGGCTCAACACTTTTGGCTCTTGAAGGCAGGGATTTCAGCACTCCTGCTCAAGAGCCGGACTTGGCGCAACAGACGAGTTCTGCTTCCGAGACCGATGCACCTGCCAAGATTGCCAAGGCGGAGTCTCAAACCGTTGCATTGGACGCCGGCACCCCACCATCAGCAACCGGCCCAAAAATCATCAAAGTGAAGCGGGATGATAGCGAGATTACCGGCGGGATTACTGTCCGTGACCCGTCGAAGGTGACGCAAGATCCGAGAATGGCGCATATTCCCGACCCTGACTTGATCGAAAAGGCACAAAGTGGTGCCATTCCAATGCGCGCCGCCGATGGAAGGCGCCCACTGGATGTCTACGCCCGGCCTTGGTCTGGTACGCGCGGTGCGAAAGTTGCGATCATCATTGGTGGGCTTGGCATATCACAAACCGCCACTCAAAATGCTGTGCGCAATCTTCCCCCTGAGATAACGTTGGCGTTCGCCTCGCAAGGCAATTCCATTTCGAGATGGGCACAAGATGCGCGACGCAACGGGCATGAAATTTTGCTGCAAGTGCCGATGGAGCCGTTTGATTATCCAAATGTCGACCCGGGTCGGGGAACTTTGCTCGTCGATGCCGATGCCGCGCAGAACCTTGAAGAATTGCACCGCTCGCTTGTCAGGATGACGAACTACACCGGCATTCTTAATTATATGGGCGCGCGCTTCACATCAGAGACGACAGCACTGCAGCCTATTATCAAAGACCTGTCAGATCGCGGTTTGATGTTTGTCGATGATGGCACTTCCGCGCGAAGCCAGACAGCCGACTTGGTGAAGAATGCAAAAGGCGCTTATGCCACAGGTGACCTTGTTATCGATGCTGTGCAAGATAAAAACGAGATCATGAAAAAGCTAGATGAGTTGGAAGCCAGCGCCCGCGCCTCGGGTTCTGCCATCGCCACTGGCACAGGCTTCGACGTCACCGTCGAGGCCGTTGCGGCGTGGACAGAGCAAGCGAAAAAACGCGGCGTGGAAATTGTCGGCGTTTCAGCCTTGGCAAACGATTCAGAGAAATAATTAGCCGGAGAATTGGTTTGGCAAAGTCCCGTATTGTTCCGGCAGATTGCCTGCCGTATCGTCCCTGTGTCGGTGTTATGGTGCTGAATGTACAGGGGCTCGTTTGGGCAGGACATCGTATTCCGGTCGCCGACGGCGAACTCGAGGACAACGATCACCTCTGGCAGATGCCGCAAGGCGGCATCGATTATGGAGAAACGGCCTTGGAGGCGGCGAATCGCGAACTTTATGAAGAGACGGGCATCCGCACCGCATCTTTGATTCACGAAGCGCCGCGCTGGATTAACTATGACCTACCCGCTCACCTCATCGGAATAGCGCTCAAGGGCAAGTTTCGCGGCCAGTCGCAAAAATGGTTCGCTTTCCGCTTTGAGGGCGAAGAATCCGAAATTGCCATCAACCCGCCGCCCGGCGGGCATACTGCCGAGTTCGATTCTTGGGAGTGGAAGGTAATGAGTGACTTACCAAAGCTCATCGTTCCCTTTAAGCGCAAGGTTTATGAAGACGTGGTTCATGCCTTCGGGCATTTGGCGGGAGTGGCAGTGTGACCCCAACGGTGTTTAACGCGACATGCAAGGGTCGGGTGGCAAGAGTTTTGGGTCAGTGTCCCATGGGCTAAGGAGCCCAACACCTGCTTCTTGGAAGTCGCGAAGGTTTCTCGTTGCAAGCCGTGCTTTAGTAGCGGACGCGATTCCAGCGATCATCGTATCTCGAATCTCCACATTGTGTCCGAGAGACTTTTGCCTCGCTGCAATTTTGGCCGCATGTTGCGCTGCCAATGCATCAAAAGATGCGATGCGATTTTCCAATAGATCCTGCGTCAACGACTGGAATGCCACTTCAAGCGCCCGCCGACGCTTTCCTTCAGGCATGACATTCAGCCCAAATTTTATCTCAAATACATTGACACTCGTCGTCCAAATAGAAATTCGTGGCTCCCGATCAAGCCAGCGAATGACAAGCTGATCAGGGACGTCCGCCATCAGTGCTGAGAGAACGTTGGTATCGAGGAGAATCATGAATCAAATGGACTTTTAAGCTCGGAACCCCTCAGTTCCTGAATTTCCTCGCCCGCGCCAAGACCAATGCCTGTAAACAGACCTGCAATTTCCGTACCAAGACCCATGGTCGGCGCATCATATGTCTTCACGGCATCACGAAGAATATCGCGAATTTCTGCTTCCATACTACGCCCGTGATGCTTAGCACGGTTTTGCAAACGAGACTTTGTTTCTTCATCAACCTCCCGAACCAAAATCTGGGCCACAATTTGTTCCTCTAAGCAACGCTATCATGATAGCAATACAGAACTCTGTTGTCAAAACAAAAAGCGGCACCGAAGCGCCGCTTTCAATACACGCAAAACTAACCGTTTAGTGGCCGAGTGCGGCCTTCAGCTCTTTCAATTGATCGAGCTTGCTCTGTGCCGAATGCTTCTTCGCGTCACCAATCGCGTCAGCCCAATCTTCTTCGGCATCCTTGATCTGCGTTGCCAAAACATCAGCTTTCAAATCTTCGATCGGCATCGCCTCCTCGGCGAGCAGAGTGAAGCCCGTTGGCGAAACATCCGCAAAGCCACCACGCACGAAAATGCGCTTGGAGCCGCCAGAGGCAAGCGTTGCATCAACAACACCAGCTTTAAGCGTTGTCATCAGCGGCGCATGATTGGCCATAACGGTGAACTCACCATCCGTGCCCGGCACAACAACCGCTGTCACCTGCTCCGAAAAGAGCAGGCGCTCGGGTGAGACCAATTCGAAATTGAAGGCATCAGCCATCGGTCAATCCGTTCGTCAGGCAGCCGCG
>JANOYJ010000169.1:0-1762 GCA_031428815.1 Phyllobacterium sp. | reverse complement strand
ATAGATTCGAACGCGATCCCGATCGTCCTGACTTTTGACAATAACAAACACGCGAGCACGCTGTTCGGCCAGTTCGAAGAGAATATTTCGCAGATCGAGAAAAAACTCGGCGTCGATATTCGCTCCAAAGGCAATCAGCTGACCGTCAGCGGCGAGCCTTCATCAACCGAAAAAGCCCGCCGCGCACTGGATTCGCTGTATGCAATGGTTCGTGCCGGTCACGCGATTGCCGGTTCCGATGTTGACGGTGCCATCCGCATGGCCATTGCCTCTTTCGAACAACCATCCCTGCCGACCATGGAGACCAAGTCCCGTATGTCGCTTAGCCAAATCTCGACCAGAAAACGCACGATTCATGCCCGCACGCCGACGCAAAACGCCTATATGCGTGCGCTGGATAAATCTGAACTTGTCTTCGGCGTCGGACCTGCCGGCACGGGCAAGACCTATCTGGCTGTTGCCCATGCCGCGATGTTGCTGGAGCGCGGCGCAGTCGAGCGCATCATTTTGTCTAGACCGGCTGTGGAAGCAGGCGAGCGGCTCGGCTTCCTGCCGGGCGATATGAAGGAAAAAGTCGATCCGTATCTGCGCCCGCTCTACGATGCGCTCTATGATATGATGGCGACCGACAAAGTGGAGCGCGCCATTGCCGCCGGTGTCATCGAAATCGCCCCGCTCGCCTTTATGCGCGGTCGCACACTGGCCCATAGCGCGGTGATTCTCGATGAAGCGCAGAATACGACCAGTATGCAGATGAAGATGTTTTTGACCCGTATTGGCGAAAACTCGCGCATGATCGTCACCGGTGACCCGAGCCAGATCGATCTACTTCCAGGTCAGAAATCAGGTCTGGTGGAAGCCTTGGATATTCTGACCGAGACACCCGGTATTGATATTGTCCGCTTCACGCAAAAAGACGTGGTGCGTCATCCGTTGGTGGCTGAGATCGTCAACGCCTATGATCGGGCCGGTACCGAGCGTCGCCCCATCGACATGCGCGGACCCGCCAAAGGCGCGGCGTGAGCGGGAAGTCGGCTTTGTCTTTTTCGACAATTGACATCATTCTGGCCCGGGAAAGCGAAAGTTGGCCGGATGTGCCGCATTTGCAAGCCCTCTCGCAGCGGATCATTGATGCGGCGTGCAAAGGGTTGAACTTAAAGAGCAAACAGCCCGTCGAGCTCAGTCTTGTCTTCGCCGATGACGCCATGGTGCAGGGCCTGAACGCCGAATGGCGCGGCCACGACAAGCCGACCAATGTTTTGTCTTTTCCCTCTTTCGCTTTGAAACCGGACGAAAAGCTGCCGCCGGTGCTGGGCGACATCATTCTTGCGTTTGAAACTGTAAAACAGGAAGCCGTTGAAGAGACAAAATCCTTCGAAAACCACGTCTCTCATCTCCTCTTGCACGGCTTTTTGCATCTGCTTGGCTACGACCACCAGTCCGACGAGGAGGCCGAGGTTATGGAGGATATTGAGACTCGCATATTAGCCGAGCTTGCCATACCGGACCCCTATGCGGTAATTGATGGAACATCATGACATCAGACACTGACAAGTCGACGGTTGATAACGCGCAAGAAAGCGCATCAACCCCGCGCAACGAACCCGATAAATCCGGCCTATTCAAACGCATCAGCGATCGCATGCGTGGGCGCAACAATGTGAGTCTTCGCGCCGATCTGACGGATGCCTTGTCAGAAACCGCGAATGCCGGGCAGGCATTCACCGATGATGAACGCGCTATGCTCAACAACATTCTGCGC
>JANOYJ010000168.1:0-1884 GCA_031428815.1 Phyllobacterium sp. | reverse complement strand
TCAGGAATTGCATGGGAGGCACATATTGGTGGATTTCTTGTGGGATTTTTTTGTTTGAGGTTTTTTGACCGCTAGGTTCTCGTTGATTGCATCACCACCTAGTGAACAAGACACTCTTCTTGCATTGGAAAAAAAACAAGCGCAGCATGAGGTTGAGGAGAATTGGCTGTGATTTTTTTACCTTGGCAAGGTGAAAACAGCAGCGTTATTGTGGAGGTGAACAATGACTGTACGCGCGATACTGAACGAAAAAGGTTTTGACGTTATCACGCTGAAACCCGATGTCAGCGTCAAGGATGCAGTGGCTGCGCTGGCAAAACACCGCATTGGTGCAATCGTCGTGACTGATGGCAAGGGCGTGATAAAAGGCATTATATCGGAACGCGATATCGTTCGCACGCTCGCCGAGGACGGTGCGGAAGCGTTGAAGCACTCTGTCGCGGATCTCATGACGGCTAATGTGAAGGTCTGCACCGAGAACCATTCGGTCCATGAGGTCATGGAAATTATGACACGCGGCCGTTTCAGGCATTTGCCGGTGGAGCGTGACGGCAAACTCATCGGGGTTATCTCGATTGGTGATGTCGTGAAGCGCCGGATTGAAGAGGCGCAGAAGGAAGCCGAGGAAATTCGAAGCTATATCGCGTCAGCTTAAAGCGCCGCAGATCAAGAGATTAAGCCAAAACCGCCCGTAAACGCTCAATGTCTTCCAACTTGGCAATTGTCGCCTCGTATCCAAGACGAATGGCTTCATCCGCGCGGTGGAATTCCGTGAGGCCGATATTGCCGAGTTTCGGGTGCAGCGACAGATCCGGTGGATCGCCAGCCAAGCGTGCACGGGCTATGCGGTCTTGAATAATATTGAACGCTTCGACCATCACACCGGATATGCCCAGCCGGGATTCGCGCGGTCCGTCTATTCGGCGGCCATCGGATGAATTTTCGCTGAAATTGGCAAGACCCGCATCGTGCTTGACCACCGCTGCTCGACCAAAATGATCATAGTGCAAGTTCACCGCGACAACCCGTTGTTCTTCGTGAGCGCGGCAGACCGACACGGGAACCGGATTGACGATGGCACCATCCACCAGAAGGCGGTTATTGCACATGACAGGCTCAAAGACACCTGGAAGCGCGTAAGAGGCGCGCATGGCGTTGATAAGAGAACCGCTGGAGAGCCAGATTTCATGACCGGTGCGAATTTCCGCCGCAACACATATGAGTGGCTTGGAGAGATCGCCGAACGAGAAGCGGCCAAGGTGCTCGGTAAGTTTTTGAGTGAGTTTCAGTCCGCTGAGCAAACCGCTACCGCCCAAATGAAAATCAAGCAGTCCGAATACCCTGCGTTTAGTGAGGCTTCGCGCGAACTCCTCGAGTTCGTCCAGTTTGCCCGCAAGATAACAGCCGCCAACGAGCGCCCCGATGGATGTGCCGGCAATCATGCGGATTGGAACCTTGGCTTCATCTAAGGCGCGGATGACGCCGATGTGGGCCCAACCGCGCGCGGCGCCGCCACCAAGGGCCAGCGCAATGCCGCGATCATCATGTTGGGATGGCGATGGATATGTCACGCCTGAATACCCCGTACCAGCAGCGCCTCCCGCCGGTTCGATTTCCACATTAACGGCATCTGCTATTTGCAATCGCCCTTTACGCGTGGCCCACTCAAGCACAATCACCTCCTACGTCTTGATTGATATAGTAACTTATTTACGTATCGAAATCGTGAATCAACACCCATGCGGGTGATATGGGTTAACGATAGACCGAAGAAGGTTCAAAACGTGGTGAAGATTTGTCTTTTTCGAGTGTAAACGCGTCGTTTTCCGCTTTGACGACCCGGTAAAAGCACGAGCGCCGACCCGTATGACACGCAATGCCCCC
>JANOYJ010000167.1:0-1798 GCA_031428815.1 Phyllobacterium sp. | reverse complement strand
TGGCGGCGCATGCGGATTTGCCCAAGCCCGACGGGCTGGGCCGCCATGTCGGGCAACCACGCGCATGAAAACTGTCAAGGAATTTCCATTCGAAACGGTGGAATTCCCCGATATGGGGATTGTGTTGCCGGATGGTTGCCGTCTCTCGGCGCGGGTCTGGATGCCAAAAGGCGCGGAAAATCAACCGGTTCCGGCTATTCTTGAATATTTGCCTTATCGCAAACGTGACGGCACGACCGCCCGGGATAACCTGACCCATCCGTATTTTGCCGGCCAGGGCTATGCGTGCCTCCGGGTCGATATGCGGGGCAATGGTGATTCCGAAGGCGTCATGCTGGATGAATATGCCGATGTTGAATTGCGGGATGCGTGCGACGTCATTGCGTGGATCATCAAGCAGCCGTGGTGCACCGGAAAAGTCGGCATGATGGGCATTTCTTGGGGCGGATTCAATGGGTTACAGGTTGCTGCCATGCAGGCGGAAGGCTTGGATGCGATCATTACGCTGTGCTCGACTGATGACCGCTACGCTGACGACATTCATTACAAGGGCGGGCTTTTGCTTAACGAAAATATGGGCTGGGGCGCGACCATGTTGTCCTTCTCCTCCCGCCCGCCGGACCCGATGATTGTCGGCGACAAGTGGCGCGAGATGTGGCTGCAACGTCTTGAAAAAGAACCGTTTTTGCCTGCCGTATGGTTGATGCATCAAACGCGCGATGCCTATTGGAAACGCGGATCGATCTGCGAGGATTTTTCCAAAATCAAAACGCCGACGCTTGCCGTCGGCGGTTGGGGCGATGCCTATAAAAATGCCGTCTCACGTCTCGTCCAAGGCATCAAAGCGCCGGTAAAAGGCATTATCGGCCCATGGATCCACAAATACCCCCATTTCGCCGTCCCGCAGCCGCAAATTGGCTTTCTGCAGGAAGCGCTTCGCTGGTGGGACCGTTGGCTAAAGGGCAGAGAGACGGGCGTCGAAAATGATCCGGTCATGCGGCTCTATGTAATGGATTCTCTACCACCGAAGGATTGGTATGAGGAGCGGCCGGGTCGTTGGATTGCGGAGGAAACATGGCCTTCACCTGCTATTACATTGAAAGAACTACAGTTTTCCGGTGAGGGCGGCTTACGGGAAGCGGCGGCAACGCCGTTTGAGAGAGTGGTTTCGTCCCCCGCCGATTGCGGCGCGGCGAGCGGCGAATACTGCGCCATTTGGCTCGGCCCTGAAATGCCCGGCGATCAAAGACATGATGACGCGCTCTCGGTGTGTTTTGACTCCGAGGCACTTGGCGACGCTATAGACATTGCCGGTGCACCCAGCGTTTATTTAACGGTTTCGGCTGACAAGCCCGTCGCGCAACTCGCAATCCGTCTGTGCGACGTCGACCCGTCGGGCACGTCGAGCCGCATGACCTACGGCGTTCTGAACCTTTGCCATCGAGACGATCATGAATTTCCTGAAGCGCTGGTCCCCGGGCGAACCTATTCCATCAAAGTGCAACTCGATGATATTGCATGGAAAATCCCTCCTAGTCATCGCTTGCGTGTCGCTATCTCATCTGCCTATTGGCCCTTGATCTGGCCGTCACCCGAGCGGGCGAGCCTGACATTGAGTTCCGGCAGATTAGAGCTTCCGGTCAGAGACGTTGCAATGGGTAGTCCGGTCGAGTTTCAGGAAGCCGAAGGCGCAACTGCGTGGAAAATCGAGCGCCTGCGCCAACCATCAAACAGCCGCGAAACAATCAAAATCACAAATACCGGCGAAACAGTCCTCACCATCATCGATGATTTCGGC
>JANOYJ010000166.1:0-4945 GCA_031428815.1 Phyllobacterium sp. | reverse complement strand
ACTGCCCCACCATTTGAAGGCCCCGAGAACTGCAAGCGCTCCAAATAATGAGGCCAATGCCGCTGCGTGACTTACAGCAGATGCGGGCCGAAAAGGTTCTGAAACGCTAGCCATGAACATCCACTTCCGAATGTCTGACTATTGGGATTGTTAAGAATTGTTGTCAATCGTCATGAAAATGCGAGGATTAGCGGCTGGCTATGGCGTCACAGGTTTGCATGAACTGGCTGGCGTAATTGTAATTCATGGTGATCAATCGATGCGACAATCCATTTTTGCGGGCTATCCATGCGCGTACCCAGCTGGGATACTTGCGCATCAAGTAGGCTTGAGCAAGTCTTTCGGAGCGCATGGACCCCGCTGACGGTGAATGAAACCTGAAGAACGCCCCTCGGCTGATGCATGTCTGACGCGCTGGCAGACCAAGGAACAGAGTGCAAGCAGAGTCGCACCTGCCTTTGAACTTAACCAGCGTGCCCGCCCCGCGATAACGGGCCACGGCTACGGCAAAGGCAGCAATCTTGCCACCGGAATTATTGGAAATTGAAACGGACGGGAGGAGGTTGCCTGTTTTAGTGAGGGGAGTGGCCTGTGCGACAACCAAGCTAGCCCATAATGCAGCGGCACACGTCGCTGCAGCAACGATTCTCCGAAGAAGCATGTGAAATCCCCTATAGTCCCAATCAGGGTACTACCGAAAAGTAAAAACTTAGTAAAGGGGCAATTTAAAGTTGTCCAATTTTTCTAAATTCTCCCAATGAATTCAGTGTTTTGTAGAGAAATATCTGCTTCAAAACGGTTATTTCGCCAGGGAACAGTTTCTTTACAACCGGGTGGGCGCGAGTGATTCGCGGCGCCAGCAGTGCAGCAGAATAGTGTTTAGCGTAAGGTGGGAGAAACTGAATTGTAAAACAGCCCAAGCTTCGTGTGATCAAAACCATCCCTGCACTTCGGCTTAAGTCCCATTCCTTGCCCTATTCGGTAAACCCGCAATGGGTCCGCTGTCTGACGATGCGGTCGCTTTCGGACGCCTCTGCGGTGATCGGCGAGGAAGTGACGGTGTGTTGGCACTCCACGATAGTTGCACTTGCATTGCACTTGCTGACGAACGCCGTCATTAGTAGTTTGCGCTGCTCCGGTCCAGCACAGAAAGCGTTCAGGGATAAACCAATGCCAACAGTAATTCGGCGACATATGTCTGACCGAAAATGACAGTCACTCTGAAAGAGGTGTCGCAACGCGCCGGAGTATCACGCTCGGCAGTTTCCCGGACCTTTACGGACGGCGCGAGTGTCTCTGCCAAGACGCGCAAAAAGGTTGAGGATGCAGCTTCGGCGCTGGGATATAGGCCAAGTCTGATTGCCAGCAGCCTGAAGACCAAGCGGACCAAGCTGATCGGACTTGTCGCCAACAACTTCCAGAACCCTGTATTTCTGCAGGTCTTCGATCTGTTTACGAGAGCGCTGCAAGCGCGAGGGTTTCGGCCGTTGCTCGTCAACCTGACCGATGAGACCGATCCGGCACACTCGGTGAATATGCTCAAGCAATACAGTGTTGATGGTGTGATCGTTGCAACATCCACCCTGCCGCCGGCCTTTGCCAAGGCTTTTTATGCAGCGCACGTCTCTGTCGTTCACGCATTCGGGCGGTTCGATAAGCATGTCAATGTTGATGTGGTCGGGATTGATAACATCGCATGCGGCAAGCTGGCGGCGGCAACATTGCTAGCACGGGGCTATCACAACATCGCTGTGATCGGCGGGCCCGAAACCGCAACTTCGACGCAAGATCGCGTCAAAGGCTTCCGCCAAGCGATGAAAAAAGCCGGCATCGAGATTGCGGACATTTCTTATGCGCGGAGCTATACGCACGCGGCAGGTCTTGAGGCTATGTCAGCCTTGCTGAAGCGGACGCGCGTTGAAGCGGTGTTTTGCGGCGATGATTTGATCTGCATGGGCGCCATGGACGCAGCCAGATCAGCCGGATTTTCCATTCCAGCTGACATCGGATTTCTTGGCTTCAACGACATGGAAATGGCAGGTTGGCAGGCTTATGATTTGACAACCATACGCCAACCGATTGCCGATATTATTCAGCGTGCTGTCGAGGTCATCATCGCAATCAACGACGCGGACAGGGAGCCAACCACGCAATTGTTTCCGTGTGTGGTCGTCGAACGTGGCTCTTTGCGGCCTCTACCAGTTTAATTATCGCCGCGAGGGTGGCCGTGCATCTGTCCACGCCCCGCCATTGCTTGCTGATTCAACCGCCGCTGTTATCGCCGCCATGGAAAGCAACCCGTCAAGCGCTTTGGGGTAATGGCAGGCCAGTGGATCGGGCGTGCGCCCTTCACGCTTGGCGCTGATCACTTCCGCCAAATCCGTATAGATATTTGCGAAAGCGAGCGGCATGCCCTCAGCGTGTCCGATGGTAACACGGGACGCGCGGTCTGCCTCTGGCGACAGGTTCGGGCCGCCGCGCTCGAGAATTTCCGTGCGCCCGTTGAGCGGTGTCCAATAGAGCTGGTTCGGCCATTCCTGCGCCCAGCGCAGTCCGCCCTTTTCACCAAATACTTGAATGTTCAGCCCATGCATCCGCCCGATGGCGACAGAACTGGTCCACAGGCGCAAAACAGCGCCACCGCTCATTTTGAATGACACCATGGCGTCATCTTCCAGCGTACGGGTTGGCAGGCAAGACACAAAATCTGCGGATAGTTCCACCGGCTCTTGGCCTGCAACAAAACTTGCCATATGCAGCGCATGAATACCGCAATCTGCGAACTGCGCAGAAATGCCCGCCAGCGCCGGATCATAGCGCCAGCGCACCCGTGGATTTTCAGCATCCGCCGCATCAGCATGAAAACCATGCGCGAACTCCGCTTTGATGAGGCGGACTTTACCAAGGTCGCCCCGCGCCACCATCGCCTGCATGTGGCGCACCAGCGCGTAGCCCGAATAGCCGTAATTGACGGCACAGATTGAGCCAGTACGCGCAGACGTCGCGACGATGTCCTCAGCTTGCGCCACAGTCATGGTCATCGGCTTTTCGCACAGTACATGAACGCCCGCGTCAAGAAACGCCTTGGTGATTTCGTAGTGCGTCGAGTTTGGCGTGGCGACGGTGACGAGATCAACCTTGTCTGCGCGGTCACGCTCGCCAGCCAGCATTTCCTGCCAATTGCCGTAAGCACGATCCGGTGCGATGCCGAGACGGGTTGCGTAATCTTTGCCCTTTGCCGCATCAATATCGAGTGCGCCAGCAGCCATTGTATATAGACCGTCCATTGCAGCGCTGATCCGGTGGGCCGGTCCGATTTGACTGCCTTCGCCGCCGCCAATCATACCCCAGTTGAGTTTTTTCATATGCACATTACCGTTAATTGAAGCCGATGGATTTAAGGTAGTCGCGGTTGGTGGCTGCATCCGTCACTGGCGATGTATCGCCTTGCGGATCGCAATCTTGCTCAACGGTGCACCAACCTTTGTAGTCATTGTCAAGCAAGAGTTGGCGCACGGCTTTGAAGTCGGTCACACCATCCCCAAGATTGCAGAAGATGCCTTGCCCGCAGGCGTCATAAAATCCGGTTCTTTTTTTAACCACTTCAGCACGCACTCCCGGATTAATGTCCTTGAAGTGCATATAAGAAATGCGCTCGATGTGCCGCGCCAAAAAAGGAACCGGGTCAAAACCGGCGTAATGCGAATGCCCGGTATCAAGGCATATTTTCAACAGGTTCGAAGGCGTCTCACTGAGCAAGCGCTCAATTTCTGGCTCGAAATCAATGAAGCCGGCAGCGTGCGGATGTATTGAGACTGTCAGGCCATATTGTTCCGTGCCCAAGCGGGCGATGGTGTGGATGCGTCCGACAAAATCCCGCCATTCCGGCTCGCTCATCTGTTCGGCTTCCGAGGGACGACCAGCAGTCGGCGCGCGGCGCGGTGAGATGGAGTCAATTAAGACCAGATGTTTGGCGCCATGCGCAACGAGTGCTTTGCAGGTGCGCACGGAAGCATCCATCACTTCGTCCCACTTTGCCCCGTCATGAAACGGGCGAAACACCACACCGCCAATCAGTGACAAATCGCGCTTGGCCAACGCCTCAGCCAAAATTGCAGGTTCTTCCGGCATGAACCCGATTGGACCGAGTTCAATGCCATTATAGCCAGCCGCCTTGCACTCATCGAGCACACGCTCCCATGGTGGATTGCGCGGGTCATCGCCAAATTCGACACCCCAAGAACACGGTGCATTTCCGATTTTAATTGTCATTTCCGGTTCCAACTTATGAAAATTTCAAACAGAGGCGACATCGACCCAACGGCGCTCATCATGCGAGCGAAATGCAGCGTCAATGATTTGGTTGACAATCATCCCGTCGCGGAATGTCGGCCAGCGATTTTGGCCACCCGCAATAGCTTCCAGAAAATCCCGCGCTTCAATGATGATCTGATCCTGATAGCCGGTTCCATGCCCCGGTCCGAGGCAGAACGGCATATAGTCCGGATGTTCTGGTCCGGTCAGTATTTTGGTAAACCCTTGGCGGTCCGGGCGCTGATCACCTTTATAAAGCCACAGCGCATTTTGATCTTCCTGATCAAAGCGGATTGCGCCTTTAGTCCCGTAAATGTCGTAAGCATACCCCATCTTACGGCCCGTCGCGATGCGGCTGATGTAAAGTCCGCCCATCGCACCGCTCTCGAACAGGCACATAATCTGAGCCTGATCATCATTGGTCACGGCTTCCGGTCCGTTGGCACCGGGTCGCATTTGATGGACGATTTGAATATCTGCGATCAGAGACTGAATGGGTCCGGCGAGCGCAGTCGCAGCATTGATAATATGCGGCGCAAGATCACCCATATTGCCATTGGCACGCCCCTTGGTGCGCCAGGTCGATGGCAATTCGGGATCGGCCAAAAAATCCTCGGTGTGCTCGCCGCGC
>JANOYJ010000165.1:0-13675 GCA_031428815.1 Phyllobacterium sp. | reverse complement strand
GCACGACGTCAAAAACGCGGCGCCGATCAGAAACAGGCTTAAACATCCTGCAATATGGTCCATAGCGTCCCTCCGGTTGGTTAGGTCTGACACACGCTTCTCAGCGAATCTCGGGCGAGAACCCACCCGCCAAGGGCAATTTGAATCAGGAAATGAGTCATGGGCATGGCCCGTGAAATGAATTCTCCTGACGGCTTGTGTCCAAAAGTGAATCCGCAATAAATGCCGTTTTAAGTTTCACATTTCTCGGTTATGAGAACGCAATGCTAAATCGATTTAAAGGGAGATTATCATGACGGCTATTGTCGATATCATTGGACGCGAAATTTTGGATAGCCGGGGCAATCCAACCGTGGAAGTGGATGTGATCCTTGAAGACGGCTCCTTCGGCCGCGCCGCTGTACCTTCCGGCGCATCGACAGGTGCGCATGAAGCGATGGAACTTCGCGATGGCGGCGCGAGATATCTCGGTAAGGGTGTGCAGAAGGCCGTCGATGCGGTCAATGGTGAGATTTTCGATGCGATTGGCGGCATGGACGCGGAAAACCAGCGCCATATTGACGAGGTCATGATCGAACTTGACGGCACACCAAACAAGGCCCGCCTCGGTGCCAACGCTGTTCTCGGCGTATCCATGGCAGCGGCCAAGGCGGCAGCGGAAAGCTGCGGCATGGACCTCTATCGTTATGTCGGCGGCGCGAATGCGCATATTCTCCCCGTGCCGATGATGAACATTATCAATGGCGGCATGCACGCGGACAATCCGATTGATTTTCAGGAATTCATGGTCGTGCCATTTGGTGCAAGTTCACTGAAAGAGGCCGTACGCATGGGGTCGGAAATTTTTCACACGCTGAAAAAGCGTTTGAAGGATGCCGGTCATAATACCAATGTCGGCGATGAAGGCGGCTTCGCACCCAATTTGAAGAGCGCGGAAGAGGCTCTGGCCTTCGTCGTCTCCTCGATTGAAAAGGCTGGCTACAAGCCGGGCGAAGATGTCGGGATTGCGCTCGATTGCGCGGCGACCGAATTTTTCAAGGGCGGCAAATATGTCTATGAAGGCGTCGGCATTACGCGCTCATCCGAAGAGCAAGCGAAATATCTTGCCAAGCTCGCCGCCGATTTCCCGATTATCTCCATCGAAGACGGTATGTCCGAAGACGATTGGGACGGTTGGAAAATGCTGACCGAGTTTGCCGGTAAAAAGACGCAGCTTGTCGGCGATGATCTCTTTGTCACCAACACCCAGCGCCTCCAACAGGGCATTGACCGTGGCATCGCCAATTCGATCCTCATCAAAGTCAATCAGATCGGCACCTTGACGGAAACGCTCAACGCTGTTGAGACTGCGCACAAGGCCGGTTACACCGCCGTGATGTCGCATCGCTCGGGCGAGACCGAAGACTCAACGATTGCGGACCTTGCTGTTGCCACCAATTGCGGCCAGATCAAAACCGGCTCACTCGCACGCTCTGACCGGACGGCGAAATATAATCAGCTGATCCGGATTGAAGAAGGCCTCTGGACGCAGGCTGTCTATGCTGGACGTTCGACACTTCGCTCGAAGTAAGACGAATTGAAGAACACAAGGCGGCGGGGCAACCTGCCGCCTTTTTGTGTCTGCGTCGTCTGCAACAGGTAGTGTGAAATGACAAAATCCGGCCAAATCATCGTCCTCAACGGCGCGCCACGTTCTGGAAAATCGAGCATTGCCGCTGTAATTCAAGAAACATTTGACGGGGTTTGGATCAATCTCGGCGTGGATTCACAGAATGCCAGCTTGCCGCATCAATATCGCCCAGGGATTGGTCTGCGGCCGGGCGGCGAACGTCCTGACTTAGAGCCCCTCGTCCAATCCCTGTACGCTGCGCTCTACCGGACGATTGCTGTTTATAGCCGACTTGGGTTCAATGTTGTCGTCGATCTAGGGCATCACGATGCCTATTCACAACCTCTGAAGATTCTTGCCGACTGTGCTGCGCTGCTCGTCGGTCTACCGGTGTTTTTCGTCGGGGTTCGTTGTCCTGTCGATGTCATCATGTTGCGACGCTTGGCCGGGCAGGTCGGACGGGAGGAGCAATACGTCACGGGTTCAGTGAAAGAGCCTGTTCCAGCGCCGGTTTTGCTTTGGCAACGTGAAGTTCATGTTCCGGGCATCTATGATCTAGAAGTCGATACGTCGATTATGAGTGCTGCCGCATGTGCAGAAATGATTCGCTCTGTGGTTAAAACTTTCGACGGTTCGCCGACGGCTCATGAAAGACTTGTTCGCAATAATTGACCAAATCGTCTTGTTTAGGCTTGAGCCACTTGTTTGTTCGTATCTTCGACGCCGATTCCGCTCCCATAAGGCGCAACGTATACGATAATGCACCTTTAAGTGTTGGTAGTTTGCGGTAATTAACATAATTTAAAAAAATCAACATTATTGTGACCTAATGTTTTTGGGGCATTAAATGCAGATTGGAAATTTTGTTTTTGCATTAAATCGTGGCCTTGATTGGCTTGGGCGTGCAATTCAATGAAGGTTCTGCATGCCAAGCTCCAACGTCAATTGGGAAACGCCGAAAGCAAGGGTGGAGAACCCGTCATTGACGCCCTTCTTGATCTTGTCTCCAATACCTATGCGGAAGCTGATGATGTATTCCGCCGCGTAGACCGCTCTATCTCCAAGATGATGAGCGAACGGGATGATCTCGACGACAAGCTGCTTCGAGCTCAAGAAAATCTCGCGGCAACGTTCAATGCGATGTCGCATGGCATTCTGTTGATTGATGCCTCGGGAAGCGTGCACGGTTGCAATAGTGCTGCGCTCAAGCTCCTCAACCTGCCGTTAACACTGCTGGGACAAAACTTCAAAATCGCAGACTTCATACCTCAGTTGGGGAAACTAGAGATTTTGGAGCGATGCAACACAACAATTATCGAAATTGTGATTCCGCCGCACAGGGTCATCACCATCCACGCCAAAAGCATGGATCGCGGGGGTGTTGTCGCGGTTGTGAAGGACATAGGAGCCGCGCGAAAACGTGACAATGCCCAAAGATTGGCCGAAGCCGAATATCGCAGCCTCTTTGAAAATGCTGTTTGCGGCATCTATCGGGACCAACTTGACGGGACGCCCGTACGCTGCAACCCGGCTCTCGCAACACTCAACGGCTATGGTTCTGAATCCGAATATATCAACGCCGTAAAGGGCTCGCATGGCGCCTGGTACGTAATTCCGAACCGGGTTAATATTTTCAAAAACTTGATGCTCACCGAGGGCAGGGTCAAAGATTTTGTCTCGGAAGTTTATCGGCATAGCACACGCGAGAAGTTCTGGATCACCGAAAACGCTTGGTATGTCAGAGATGTGGAGGGCAACCCAATTTTTATTGAGGGAACCATCCAAGATGCCACCGAACGTATTACCACGCTGGCTATCATCGAACGGCAGGCAAACCTTGACACGCTAACCGGTGTCGCGAGCCGGTTCAAATTTCTCAATGAGCTGCGTGAGGAGACCAAACCTGGTAAGCCCGGATGCACACTTTACTCAATCGATCTTGACCGCTTCAAAGAGGTCAACGACCTTTTAGGCCACGCGGCGGGCGATGTGGTTCTCAATGTCACCGCTCAACGCTTGAGCCGCATATGCAGTGAAACGGGCCTGGTAGCACGGCTCGGAGGCGACGAGTTTGCACTTCTCAATCAAGGCCAAAGCGAGCTTGAGGACATTGAAACGCTTGCACGAAACATCGTGGCTGTGATGCGTGAGCCCATACAGATTAAGGGGCAGAATGTTATCGTCGGTGCGAGCGTCGGAATTGCAACATTTCCTAACCACGCCACCGATGCGGAGGATCTTTTGGCAAATGCCGACCTTGCGCTTTACCATGTGAAGATGGCGGGACGAGACGGCTTTCGTCTGTTCGATGTGGAGCTGAGATCTGCGGTCCAGCATCATAAGGAAATAGAGCATGAACTTCTGAACGCGATTAGGGGGGATGAGCTTGAGCTCTTCTATCAGCCAATCGTTCAAGGCGTCGACGGTACGGTTGAGGCCTACGAGGCGTTGATGCGATGGAATCACCCGACGCGTGGTTTTTTAACCCCCTCACAGTTCATCCCGGTTGCCGAAGACGCCGGTATGATGACCGAACTTGGCAATTGGGCAATTGCGCGGGCATGCCAGCAGGCAATTGTTCTGCCGAACCATATCAAGGTTGCGGTGAATGTTTCACCTAACCAGTTCCGGTCGGCCAGCATTTTGTCGCATTTACAAAACGTCCTCGATGTAACGGGCCTCGACCCTTCAAGGCTTATCTTGGAGGTAACGGAATCGGTTATTTTGTCGAGCGAACTTATCGCCGAAAAGGTATTAAACGATTTACAAAAAATTGGTGTGCAGTTGGCCTTGGATGATTTTGGCACCGGTTATTCATCTCTGAGTTACCTGCAACGCTACGCCTTTAATAAGGTGAAAATCGACAAGTCGTTTGTGGCGGGCATGCTCGACCTGCCCGCAAATTTAGCAATCGTCCGTGCCATATTGGGAATTGGCCGCGATCTTGGAATCGACGTGGTGGCTGAAGGCGTCGAAACCCGCGACCAAGCCGACGCATTGTTAGACGAGGGGTGTATCTTGATGCAGGGTTACCTATACGGAAAGCCAAAACCCTTCCTAGAAATTGTCAGCGATCTGGCTGTGCAAGAGCTATCAATGGGACAGTCGTTGTTTCCCCTGTGGTCTGTCAGTACGGCGAAAGCCTGAGACTTCTTGTCGATTTGGGAGGTAACGCTTCATTAATCACGTCAGTGCGAGATTACCACCGAGCATACCAAGGGAGTCGCTTGCATGTGGACCCGTCAAAGGCGTCAAAATTCCGCGCCACGGTTTATTCTACCGATCTTAACCGCACTCTTTTTATCCTATTTCGGCTATCATTCGCTTTATGGTGGCAATGGTCTGTATTCCAAGCACCTCGTTGAGGAGCAAACCAAAGAGCTTCAATCGAAACTGGATGTGCTGACCCGTAAGCGCGAAGATCTGCAACAGGAAGTCGCTTTACTCAGCGATGGCACAGTTGAGAAAGATATGCTCGACGAACAGGCGCGCCGCGCACTTAATATGGCTCAACCAGGTGAATTGGTCATTCTGAGGCCCTTTCAATAAATGTATTAACCGAAATCAAGTTAATCTGAGATGCATTTCAATGCTGCAAATGCATGGCTGTCATGTAGCGGCACATCTTGTTTTGATGCAAAGGAATGCTATGGTCCTCCCAATTAAGAAATTATGGGAGTAAACAATGGCAGCCAAGGCGAAGAAAGCCGACGGACTTTATGCGCGTTCAGAACTATTGACCGCACCCAAACCAGCCAACTTCACAAAGGAACAGGAACTTGCCGCCTATCGCATGATGTTACACATCCGGCGGTTCGAGGAAAAGGCCGGCCAGCTTTACGGCATGGGCTTTATCGGCGGGTTCTGCCATCTCTATATTGGGCAGGAAGCGGTCATTACCGGCCTGCAACTTAATCTCAAAGACGGCGACCAGCTGATTACCGGTTACCGCGACCATGCACATATGATTGCCTGCGGCATGTCGGATCGCGGCATTATGGCCGAGCTTACCGGTCGGCGCGGCGGCTTGTCGAAAGGCAAGGGCGGCTCCATGCATATGTTCTCCAAAGAGAAACATTTCTATGGCGGTCACGGCATTGTCGGCGCACAAGTCTCGCTTGGCACCGGCCTAGCCTTCGCCAACAAATATCGCGGCAGTGACAATGTGTCTCTTGCCTTCTTCGGCGACGGCGCGGCCAATCAAGGCCAAGTCTATGAGAGCTTCAACATGGCGGCGCTTTGGAAGTTGCCGGTCATCTATGTGATCGAAAACAACCGCTATGCCATGGGCACTTCTGTTGATCGCTCGTCGGCACAGACGGATTTCTCTCAGCGCGGTCTGTCGTTTGGTATTCCCGGCATTCAAGTTGACGGCATGGATGTTCGCGCTGTTCAGGCGGCGGGCGAAATGGCGGTTGAGCGTGGCCGAGCGGGTCACGGGCCGATCATCCTTGAAATGCAAACCTATCGCTATCGCGGCCATTCCATGTCTGACCCTGCTAAATATCGCTCCAAGGACGAAGTGCAAAAAATGCGCTCCGAGCGTGACCCGATAGAGCAAGTGCGCGAGCGCCTGTTGGAACAAAAATGGGCCAGCGAGGATGATCTGAAGGAAATCGACAAGCAGGTGCGCGACATCGTCGCTGATGCCGCCGATTTCGCGCAGAGCGATCCGGAACCGGATGCTGCTGAGCTTTGGACTGATATTACGCACTAAGTCGATTTTTGAATAAAGTTTGAGGGCCAAACGCCCCGTTTTCCAAAGGTGAGGAAAAACAATGCCGATTGATATTTTGATGCCAGCGCTTTCGCCGACCATGGAGGAAGGCAAACTGTCGAAATGGGTCAAGCACGAGGGTGACAAGGTGAAGTCCGGCGACGTGCTGTGTGAGATCGAAACCGACAAAGCCACGATGGAGGTCGAAGCGGTTGATGAAGGCACGCTGACGAAAATCTTGGTCGCCGAAGGCACGGAAGGTGTCAAGGTTAATGCCGTCATCGGTGTCATCCTAGGCGAGGGCGAAGATGCCGCTGCGCCCGTTGCCAAGGCAGAAGCAGCGCCCGCCACATCCGCACCCGTTGCTGCAACGCCAATCGTCGCGGCACCTGTTCAGCAAGCCGCCGCCGACCCGAGCATTCCCGCCGGAACCGAAATGGTTTCCACCACGGTTCGCGAAGCGCTTCGCGATGCGATGGCCGAGGAAATGCGCCGCGACGGCGACGTATTCATCATGGGCGAGGAAGTCGCTGAATATCAGGGCGCCTACAAGATCACGCAAGGCTTGCTTGCCGAATTCGGCCCGCGCCGCGTCGTGGATACGCCGATCACCGAACACGGTTTTGCCGGTATCGGCGTTGGTGCGGCAATGACGGGGCTTCGCCCGATTGTCGAGTTCATGACATTCAACTTTGCGATGCAAGCCATTGACCATATTATCAATTCAGCGGCAAAGACGCTTTATATGTCTGGTGGTCAGATGGGCGCACCGATTGTGTTTCGGGGCCCAAACGGTGCCGCAGCGCGTGTGGGTGCGCAGCACAGCCAGGATTATTCGGCTTGGTATTCGCAGATTCCCGGCCTCAAAGTTATTCAGCCCTATTCGGCGGCGGACGCCAAGGGACTTCTTAAAGCAGCCATCCGCGATAATAATCCGGTCGTGTTTCTTGAGAACGAAATTCTCTACGGCCAGAGCTTTGATGTGCCCAAACTCGATGATTTCGTTGTGCCAATCGGCAAGGCACGGGTTCATAAAGTCGGCAAGGACGTCACCATCGTCTCGTTCGGCATTGGCATGACCTATTCAATCAAGGCAGCGGCAGAATTGGCAACGCTCGGCATTGATGTAGAAATCATTGATCTGCGCACACTTCGTCCGATCGATTATGACACGATCATCGCCTCGGTCATCAAGACGGGCAGGGCGGTTGTCGTCGAAGAGGGTTATCCGCAATGTTCCATCGGCGATCATGTCGCCAACCAAATCATGCAACGCGCTTTCGACTACCTCGACGCGCCGGTTATAACCATTGCGGGCAAGGATGTGCCGATGCCCTATGCGACAACACTCGAAAGACTGGCGCTGCCGAATGTCGGTGAAGTCGTTGCGGCGGTTAAAGCCGTCACGTATCGGTCTTAAGGGAGCAGGATCATGGCAACTAACATCACAATGCCGGCCCTTTCCCCCACAATGGAAGAGGGCAATCTCGCCAAATGGCTGAAGAACGAGGGCGATGCGGTTAAGTCCGGCGACGTACTCTGCGAAATCGAAACCGACAAGGCGACGATGGAAGTCGAAGCCATTGATGAAGGTACACTGTTGAAAATCATAGTGCCCGCCGGAACGCAGGGCGTGAAGGTCAATGCCGTGATCGCCGTTATCGGTGAGGCAGGCGAGAAAGTTGACGGACCAACCGCAGCAGCACCAAAGGCCGCAGCCGCCGAGCCTGCACCTGTCGCAGCCACACCCGCGGCACCGGCCGCAGCGCAGCCGGCCGTCGCGCATGGCGAACGTGTATTCGCTTCGCCCTTGGCCCGACGCATTGCCAGCGATGCCGGCGTGGACGTCTCCAAGATTGCCGGTTCAGGCCCGAAAGGCCGCGTGGTGAAAAGCGATGTGGATGCCGCAATTGCCGGAGGCGGCGCCAAAGCTTCCGCCACGCCTTCCGCGTCAGCGCCAACAGCGGCTGCCGCTGCTCCGAAAGGCATGTCGGAAGAGGCCACTCTCAAACTCTTCGCAGCGGATTCGTATGAACTCGTGCCGCATGACGGAATGCGCAAGACCATTGCCAAGCGCTTGCAGGAATCCAAGCAAACCATCCCGCATTTCTACGTCTCGGTGGATTGTGAACTCGATGCACTTCTGGCGCTGCGCACGCAATTGAATGCCAATGCGGCGGTCAAGAAGACTGAAAAGGGCGACGTGCCGGTCTACAAGCTGTCCGTCAACGACATGGTCATTAAAGCATTGGCGCTATCACTCCGCGATGTGCCGGATGCCAATGTCTCCTGGACCGACACGAACATGGTCAAGCACAAGCATGCCGATGTCGGTGTTGCTGTGTCCATCCCGGGCGGTCTTATCACACCGATCATCCGCGCGGCGGAAACCAAGAGCCTATCGACCATCTCGAATGAAATGAAGGATCTGGGCGCACGCGCCAAGGGCCGCAAGCTGAAGCCTGAGGAATATCAGGGCGGCACGACCGCCGTCTCCAATATGGGCATGATGGGTGTCAAAAACTTCGCCGCTGTCGTCAACCCGCCGCACGCCACAATCCTCGCCGTCGGCGCGGGCGAGGAGCGGGTCGTGGTTAAGAAGGGCGAAATGAAAATCGCCAATGTCATGACCGTGACGCTTTCGACGGATCATCGCGCGGTGGACGGGGCGCTGGGCGCGGAGCTGCTCGGGGCGTTCAAGCGGTATATTGAGAACCCTATGAGCATGCTGGTGTGAGGGCGTCTGGTGAAAGCGGCTATCATCGCCATATAATGGGTGTTCCATCGAGGAAATTGAAATGGCTGAACCAGAAGATATGATCATCCCGATGTTGCGTGAACTTCGGCAGGAACTTCGCGAGACCCGCAGCGATATGAAGAAAGAATTGGGCTCAGTCGGGTCAAAGCTGTCGGGCCTCGAAAGCTCTATGAAAAGTTTTCGCAACGCCCTGACGGCAGACACGATGATGTCGAAGTTCATCACCGGCGATTTTGAGGAGCGTATTGAGGCACTTGAAAAGAAGATGGATACTTTGCTCAAGGCACCGAGGTCGTGACCGTATCTCATCAGCCGATCTAAGCAGTGAGACAAACCATGAAAACCATCCTAGCCTTCGGCGATTCCCTCACTTGGGGCTATGAGGCCGTCACCGGCCGCCGCCATGCGTTTGACCACCGCTGGCCGAATGCGCTGGCCGCCAAGCTTGGCCCAAATGTCCGAATGACCGCCGAGGGGCTGAACGGGCGCACGACCGTGCATGACGATCATCTGGTCGATGAAAACCGCAATGGTTCGACCGCACTACCCATGCTCTTGTCGTCACATCAGCCACTCGATCTCGTCATCATCATGCTTGGCACGAATGACACCAAGCACCCATGGTGGTCACGCGGGTCGGATGCGCGGCGCGGGATGCAGCGGCTCATCGAAATCGTGCAGCGTTTTCCGTGGGGCGTTGATATGCCGACGCCCAAAATTTTGATTATGTCGCCGCCGCCTCTGGTCCATACCGACTTGTCGGATTTTGACAAAATGTTCTCGCATGCCATCAAGGAAAGTCAGAATTTTGCCAAGGAATACAAAAACTTGGCGGAGCTTTTAAATGTCGCGTATTTTGATGCAGGTTCGGTAATCGAGACTGACCCGAACGACGGCGTACACCTTAGCAAAGAGAATTCGCGTAAATTGGGCGAGGCTTTGGTCCCGCTTGTCAAAAAACTGCTCGACTGAGTGTAAACACAGAGGTTTGCCATGGCTAATTCCTATGACGTGATCATTATCGGCTCCGGTCCCGGCGGCTATGTGACGGCGATCCGCGCCTCGCAGCTCGGCTTGAAGACCGCTATCGTCGAGCGCGAACATCTCGGCGGCATCTGCCTCAACTGGGGCTGCATCCCTACCAAGGCGCTCTTGCGCTCCGCGGAAATTCTGCATTTCGCCGAACACGCCAAGGACTACGGCCTGAAACTTGAAGGCACGATCACCGCCGACATTTCCGCCGTCGTCGCCCGCTCGCGCGGCGTCTCGGCGCGCCTGAATGGCGGCATCGGTTACCTCATGAAGAAAAACAAGGTCGATGTGATCTGGGGCGAAGCCAAGCTCACCAAGGCGAATGAAATCATTGTCGGCAAGAGCACAAAGAAACCGATGGAGCCGCAACATCCCGCGCCGAAGGGCACGTTGGGCGAGGGGACTTACACGGCCAAGCACATCATTCTCGCAACCGGTGCGCGGCCCCGCTCGCTGCCGGGCATTGAGCCGGACGGCAAGCTGATATGGACCTATTTCGAAGCCATGGTGCCGCAGACCAAGCCAAAATCGATGGTGGTTATGGGGTCGGGTGCCATCGGCATTGAGTTTGCAAGTTTCTACAATGCGATGGGTGTGGACGTGACCGTCGTTGAATTGATGCCGAATGTCATGCCGGTGGAAGATGTTGAAATCTCAACCTTTGCCCGTAAGATGCTGGAAAAGTCAGGTCTCAAAATCATTACTGAGGCCAAGGTAACCAAAGTGGTAAAGGGCGCAGATTCGATCACGGCGAGCGTTGAGACCAAGGACGGCAAGGTCAGTGAAATCACCGCCGACCGCCTGATCTCCGCCGTCGGTGTTCAAGGCAATATTGAAAATCTCGGGCTTGAAGCACTTGGTATCAAGACCGACCGCGGCTGCGTCGTCATTGATGGATACGGCAAGACGAATGTTCCCGGTGTCTACGCCATTGGCGATGTGGCAGGCCCTCCAATGCTGGCCCATAAGGCTGAGCATGAGGGCGTCATTTGCGTGGAGAAAATCGCGGGTGTGCCAAATGTGCATCCGATGAATAAGCTGATGATCCCTGGCTGCACCTATTGCGCCCCGCAAGTGGCCAGCGTCGGCTTGACGGAAGCCAAGGCGAAGGAGGCCGGACACGATGTCCGGGTCGGCCGCTTCATGTTCGCCGCCAATGGCAAGGCGATTGCACTCGGCGAAGATCAGGGTCTCATCAAAACTATATTCGACAAGAAATCCGGACAATTGCTCGGTGCGCATATGGTCGGCACGGAAGTCACGGAACTCATTCAAGGATTTGTCGTGGCGATGAATCTTGAGACAACCGAGGAAGAGCTGATGCACACCATTTTCCCGCATCCGACCCTGTCAGAAATGATGAAGGAAAGCGTGCTGGATGCCTATGGCAAGGTGCTGAATGCCTGATAAGGTGTTTTAGTGGACAATCAATAAAGGAGCGACACTATGGACACCAGATCACTGCTTATTTTTCTCGCCATCGGCATCGTCGCCGGTTTTCTAGCAAGTTTTGTTGTCGGCGGCGGCGGCTTGGTCCGCTATCTCATTACCGGCGTGATCGGCGCTTTCGTCGGCGGGTATTTGTTTCAAGCGCTCGGCATCAATATAGGCGCGAGCCCTTTAGTGTCGCAGATAATTACCTCGACCGTCGGCGCAATTGTTGTGGTGCTGCTGGCCCGTTTGATCGGCTGAATTAACAAGAGGAGTTCGTGACATGAACCAGCAAATGGGCATAATGATGATGCCGGGCGTCGGCTTTCTTGGCCTGCTCATCATCGGTTTAATCGCAGGTTGGCTTGCCGAGCGGGCCATGAATAAGCACCACGGACTCCTCACTAACATTCTTGTCGGCATTGCTGGATCTTTCGTCGGCGGTGCTCTGGCGGCGCTGCTTGGAATCCAGTTTTTTGGCTTCATCGGCAATTTGGTTGTAGCAACAGCCGGCGCGGTTATTATCCTGTGGTTGTTCGGCAAACGTGAGCAGGGAACACGCTAAGGCATGGTCACCGTTCTCGATAATACCCTCTCGAAGGCACGACATCCTGAGAAGGCACACAAGCCTGACAGCGAAGTCTTGCGCAAGCCGGATTGGATACGGGTGAGGGCGCCCGTTTCCAAAGGCTATCAAGAAACCCGGGAAATCGTAAAATCAAATAAGCTGGTGACGGTTTGCGAGGAGGCTGGCTGCCCGAACATTGGCGAGTGCTGGGAGAAGAAGCACGCGACGTTTATGATCCTTGGCGAAATTTGCACAAGAGCCTGCGCCTTCTGCAATGTCGCGACCGGCATTCCAATGGCGGTCGATTCCGAAGAGCCTGAAAATGTCGCCAAGGCGGTGAAACAGATGGGCTTGACCCATGTGGTTATCACCTCGGTGGATCGGGACGATTTAGCAGACGGCGGTGCGCAGCACTTTGCCGACGTAATCCACGCCATACGGCGCGCCACGCCCTTGACGACGATTGAAGTTCTGACTCCAGACTTTTTGCGCAAGGAAGGCGCGTTGGAAATCGTCGTGGCCGCCAAGCCTGATGTGTTCAACCACAATCTCGAAACCGTGCCGTCAAACTATCTCAAAGTTCGTCCCGGCGCGCGCTATTTTCATTCCATCCGGCTGTTGCAGCGGGTGAAGGAACTCGACCCGACTATTTTCACCAAGTCCGGCATCATGGTTGGATTGGGCGAAGAGCGGAACGAAGTGCTGGCGCTGATGGATGATCTACGCTCCGCTGATGTGGATTTCATGACCATTGGCCAATATCTCCAGCCAAGCCGCAAGCATCATCCGGTCATCCGTTTTGTAACGCCCGAAGAGTTCGAGTCCTTTGCCACAATCGGCCATTCGAAAGGCTTCCACCTCGTCGCGTCCAGTCCGTTGACGCGCTCATCACACCACGCGGGCGATGATTTTGCCAAGCTGAAAGCGGCACGCAACAAATCCAAGCAGGCGACGTAAAATTCCAACCTTCGAAACGACCAAGTTCGTCAACCATAGCGCGGCCAATATGTTTGACCTCGTGGCGGATGTGGAAAGTTACCCGCAGTTTCTGCCCATGTGCGAAGGTTTAGCCATCCAGTCCCGCAAGGAACGTGACGGAAAAGTGCTGCTAATCGCCGATATGACTGTGGGCTACAAGCGCATCCGTGAGACATTCAGGAGCCAGGTCCTGCTCGACCGCGCTGAGCTGGTCATTGAGAGTAAATACATCGATGGACCGTTCAAATATCTCAATAATCGTTGGCGTTTCTTGGATAAATCGGCAACGTCGAGTGATGTGAATTTCTTCATCGACTATGAATTCAAAAGCCGCATGCTGGGTCTGGTGATGGGTTCAATGTTCGATATTGCTTTCCGCAAGTTTACGCAGGCTTTTGAGGCGCGGGCGGACACGGTTTATCGAGTTTAATCTTCTCACCGCCGCAGCGCCGCCGAAACCTATTCTTGACATTTCCCAACTAATCTCGCCACAGAATCGAAGAGGCGGGACATGACAGATATTTCAAACAATAGCCGGTCTGAAGTAACAAGCTGGGCTGTAAAATCCGTTCTGCCCGTTAC
>JANOYJ010000164.1:0-4892 GCA_031428815.1 Phyllobacterium sp. | reverse complement strand
AACCGGTTCGTCGTGGTAAGAAGGAACCGTGCGCAGGGCCGGCTGAAAGCGTGTTTTCATTAGCGCACGGAAGACGTGATCGTTGACTGTCGCAGTCGTGGTGGCGCTGAATTGCGGATAGAGCGGGAAGGCGAGGATACGCTCGCATCCTTGACCGCGCAGCTTGGTGACGACGCTCTCAATTGACGGATTGCCATAACGCATGGCCCAATCCACGATGATCGTTGGTTCGCCCGACAATAAGCCCGCAAGTTTGTCGCTTTGGGCGCGCGTGAAAGTGCGCAGGGGCGATTCATTCTTTTCCCTGTTCCAGATGCTGGCATAGGCCTTGCCGGAGCGGCTTGGGCGGGTCGTTAGAATAATGCCGTGCAGAATCGGATACCATAGCCAACGCGGCGTCTCGATAACGCGCCGGTCGGAGAGAAATTCACCGAGATAACGGCGCATGGAGGAATAGTCCGTGCCATCCGGGGTGCCGAGATTGACGAGTAATACACCGATCTTGCCCTTGGTGACCTTCGGGTGGTCTGCCGACAAGGGGCCAAGCTTTTTTGCTGCGGCAATGACGGCTGGCGCGTATTCAGGCATTCATGAATTCCCGTTTGGCGAATGAAATAGCATTTTGCCACACGAGTTCAATGCGACCAAAGGGCCGCACTGAAATTAGCAAATGATTTGAGCTTCAGACCGTCGAGGCCGCGCGGCGCAGGAGCGAGAATTGTGCACCGCTCGAAGAAGTGCAGTTCATCTGTGCCTGCGAAACAACGGCGCAGTTGGCTTGCACCACCGTTTGGCGGATGAGCGACGTGAAGGTGATCGCCACAGTCCGTGGATCGGTATAGCGATAGGTACCTTCCGCGAGCTTCGCGTTCGTGTCGGTTGCGTTGGAGGCGAAGTTGCCGTTGTTGAAGGTTGAGACGGCAACACCATCGGTGCCGACCCACTGACCTTCAGCGGCGCCCGCTGGTGGTGCAACAGCGACAGGGCCGCCGTACTCAACTGTCTGGCAGGCTGACACGAAGCCAGCTGCGCCAATCATGGCAAGAGTTAGAAGTTTGCGCATTGTCCGTCCCACTCAATAAATCGTCCCTGAGTCGCACCGAACACCGAGTTAACGGCGAAAGCAAGACAGAGCTCGCTTTCTCACTCCTAATGGACCAGTATATTGCGGAACTGCCATGGGTCTTTCGGGTCGCTATCGCGCGGGAACATCGAGAGTTTGTCCTTTAAAGGGTTCCAATCGGTATAAACGCCCTTGAGATCGCCAAGATAAGGTTTTTGCACTTCCATACAGCGTTTGAAGTCGATTTCGTCAGTTTCCACAATGCCGGCATTCGGGTTTTCCAGTGCCCATACAATGCCGGCGAGCACTGCGGATGTGACTTGGAGACCTGTCGCATTTTGGTAAGGAGCGAGACGACGGGCGTCTTCGATGTCGAGATGTGAGCCGTACCAGTAGGCGTTTTTCTTATGGCCATAGATTAAAACACCAAGCTCGTCGCCGCCATCGAGGATCTCATGCTCTTCCAATACATGCAGGCGCTTTGGAATTTTGCCACCTGCACCGAAAAGTTCGTCCATCGACAGCACCGCGACATTGCTAGGATGGTAGGCGTAATGACAGGTAGGGCGATAAATCGCTTTGCCCGCCACATCGCGGACGGTGTAGTAGTCAGAGATTGAGATCGCCTCATTATGCGTCACCAACATGCCGTATTGCGGGCCGGGCGTCGGGCACCAGGTCCGCACACGGGTATTGCCGCCGGGTTGGTTGAGATAGATCGATGCTTTTGTGCCGTGCTTGTGCTTCTTGGCGTTTTTAGGCATCCATTTTTCGTGGGTGCCCCAACCGAGTTCGGCGGGCTGCAGGCTTTCGGACAAAAGGCCCTCGACCGACCATGTATTCCAGAAAGTTTTCAGCGGCTTGGACTTTTTGGCGCGCTGTGTGTCGCGCTCAGCAACGTGAATGCCTTTGACTGAGAGCTTTTTCATCAGCTTGGCCCAACCGTCGCGGTCGTTGTATGCGGGTTCAATGAATTTGAGTTTGGTGTCCTTGGCGATGTTGAGCAAAGCCTGCTTCACAAACCATGAGACCATGCCGGGGTTTGCCCCTGAACAAGAAACAGCCGTCGTGCCGCCCGGATTGCGGAGCTTTTCAGCCAGAACCGTTTCGCGCAGCGCGTAATTGGTGCGGGCGGCATTATCGACTTTGTCGTCGTAGTAGAAGCCGAGCCAAGGTTCGATCACGGTGTCGACGTAAAGGACGCCGAGCTCGCGGCAAAGGCGCATGAGATCGAGTGAGGACGTATCGACAGACACGTTGACGCACAGACCTTGGCCGGGGCCGTTGGTCAGAAGCGGGGTCAGTATCTTGCGGTAGTTTTTGACAGTGACGGCCTTCTTTTTGAAGGCGATTCCGCGCTCTTCCAGCAATTGGCGGTGCTCGCCCCGCGGGTCGACCACTGTCATACGGGATTTATCAAAGTCAAAATGGCGTTCTAGAAGGGGCAGTGTACCGCGACCGATTGAACCAAATCCGATCATGACAATCGGGCCGCTGATTGTGCCGTAGTTCGGCCATTTCGGTGCTTTCAATTATTGCTTCCGCTCTACTTTGCTAAAAATTGCCGCGTTTTTTGCGGCAATACCGCCTTCATCATAGAGTTTTAGACCAAAATCCACAAGCTCAGAAAGAATTCAGTGTTTTTACGAGGTCATTTCGAATTTCAGCCAGACCTTTGTAAGCAAGCTCATCATCTGAGAGCACCATGAGCTGAGCGGCCAAAGAGTGCCCAAGTTGGCTGGCGTTTTCATGATTGCGAATGGTCAAGAGCGGGTCGAGATGAATGCGGATGGTGAAGAGGATGTCGCCCGAGACAGGCATTTTGCGCAATGTCTGACGTTCAACGCGCAGAAAGGCGTGTTCGGGGCGCAGATCACGTCTGCTGGCGGAGGCGGGATGATAAAGTTCGCCGTCGCGGTAGATCGACCAATTGAAGCGTTTGACCGGGTTAGATGGTTTGAGATTGTCGAACATACGTTCAATTAATGACGCGTTGCGGGTTCCCGGACCGAAGCCGGGGACTGGCGCATGGATTTCCTGCATCGGACGGCCGAATTTTTCGAGCAGTGACCATGAGGAGGGGAAGGAGAGACTTGCCGCGGCCAGGCGCCAGCCGCTTGCGTCCTTGCGCATCAGGCAGAGGTCTTCCTGCACCAGTTTTGAGGCGGTGAGTAGCGGGGGTTCGGATGGATTGTTGAGCGTGATGGCGCGGTTGGTCTTCGCAATTGACATGACATTGCCGGCGGCGCTGTAAATGCCTCGGTGCGTCTGCAAAAGGTGGGATGTCAGCGTGTCGAGAATTTCATGTTGAGAGGCGCGGGTGTCCGCCTCTTCGACGAAAACATTTTCTGAATTGATTACCCGCTGGCGGTCCTTTTCCGCCAGATAAGTCTCTAAGCCGGCATCAACTTCGATCCACTCTGTCAAATCGAGTTGCGTCAGGCCGATAGCAAAGGGATTGGACGTGCCGTCATAGGGTGTGTGGGTGAGGATCAAAGGCGGTCATCCAGCAGATATTGCCAGTCGCGGCGACCTTCGATGACGAGAATAATTGTGACGGTTTCGGCCGTGACGTCAACGCGGTAGACGGCGAGGTAATTGCCCACGCTCAATATCCGCACATCTCCATAGCTCCTGCCTGCATTCGGGAATGATCTGAGGGAGTTTTCCATGCGTAGTTTTAGTTCAGCAACAAAGGAACGAGCCCGGTTCGGGCTCCCGGTTGTAATGAACGTGGCAATATCAAGCAGATCGTTCAGAGCTTCTCGTGTCGTGACAAGCCGATAGTCCATCAATTCGCACTTTTAGCTTCAACCGCCCGAATACGATCATGAAGCGCCTCGAAGAAGGCATCATTGACTTCAATCACTTCGCCGCGCGCGATTTGCTCCTCACTTGTCTTGATGCGCTCGTTCAGTAACGCCCGCCGCTGTTCTTTGATCTGGTTGCGCAGGGCTTCGCGGATGACTTCGCTGGCGGAACCGTAATGGCCGGTTTTGACCTGTCCGGCGACATAATCTTCGAGTTCTTTGGTGAGGGAAACGTTCAAAGCCATTCTCCTAAAGGGGTCGTCTGAAAATAAGCCAATAACAAAGAATGTCAAAGCCTGTTATGGCAGGAGTTCGGCACGGATAAGTCCGCGAAGGGAGTTCCCGACGAGAATTGTGCTTGGGGAGGGAAGGTCTGCCGCCGAAATGCGAGCCTCCCTGGCTTTGCCCGCCACAAGCATCTCCTGCCTCAATACGCCAGCGAGAAGGCCGCATTCCAAGGCCGGGGTGATGAGTTCGCCTTGAGGGGATTGGATGAAAAGGCTGGTGATGGTGCCTTCGCAAACCTCATCTTTCTCATTCAACAGCAAAACTTCGTCCGCTTCGCCTCGCGAAAATTCCGCGTGGGCTTTGTCGTAGAGGTCACGGCGCGAGGTCTTATGGCGCAGAAGTGGGTCAGTGGAACTTAGCCGAGTTTCGGCGATCTCGAGACGCCAGATGGTATCTGGCGGTAATGCGGCAAAAGGTTGGGATGTGAGACCGATCTCTCCCTTGGCGTTGAGTGTCAGGCGCACACGGAGCGATCTCCTGGCTGATCCGGGGGCATTGAGCTTCGCCTCGATATTTCGTTTCGAGAATTTGAAGCCCCACGCCTTGGCGCTTTCCTCCAGCCGCGCCAGATGCCGACCCAGTCGAACGAAGCCCAGTTCCGGATCAAACCGAAATGTCTCAATCAGTTCGAGATTATCGTATTGCCCAGCGCGAAGCGGGCTTTCAGCAGGCATTCAGCATATTCCTCTTTGGCCGTTGAATCATAAACAACGCCACCGCCGACATTGAAG
>JANOYJ010000163.1:0-5558 GCA_031428815.1 Phyllobacterium sp. | reverse complement strand
AAAATTCCTTGTGCGCGTCGACGTGGCGGTCAAGATTCATCGACATAAAACCGGAGAGTTGCAGGAAGCCCGGATAAACTTGGCGCATGAAGCCTGGATGCGGGAATGGGACCGGCATGATGACTTTGCTTCGGAACCAGGAAATGTCTTTCTCCTCGGCCATTTTGTTGACGGCGGTCGGATTCTTACGCGTATCAATCGGGCCACCCATCAATATCATCGAGGACGGTGCGTATTTGTCGCCGCGCGCTTCCATAATGGAGACTGCTGCCAAGACCGGAACCGACGGCTGGCAGACGGCAATAACATGCACGTCTTCACCAAGAACATGAAACATTTCAATGAGATAATCGATGTATGAATCAAGATCAAAGCTGCCATCGGTCAATGGGACAGTGCGCGCATCGGCCCAATCGGTGATGTAGACCTCGGCATTTGGCAGCAAGCCCTCGACAGTACCGCGCAAAAGCGTGGCGTAATGGCCAGACATCGGCGCGACGACAAGAATCTTCGGGTCCGGCTTGTGATTTGCAGGCAGATCACGCTCAAAATGAATGAGATCACAAAACGGGCGCGACCAGATACGGGTCTCTTTTATGGCGGTCTTTTGAAAATTTACGGAGGTAAAGGGCAAATTGAAGGCGGGTTTGCCATATTGGCGGGTGGTTCGCTCGAAAAGCTCGGCCATAGCGGCGATTGAGCGGCCAATCGGGTTACGCGACATGGGGTTCAGCGGATGCTGGTAGAAAATCCGCGTCGCGTCGGCAAAAGCCCGTGCAGGCTGAAGGGCGGCGTGGTTCATCTCGTACAGCTGATAGAACATGCAGTCTTACCCGTTTTTCGCGTCCTCACATCTTGTGAGCCTGCGCAGCATTTAGAGTATGAAGCTAACAGGTTATTTTTGCATTGCAACAAAAGATGACCGGTAAATTAGTTGAATACCGTGTCGCCATGTCTCTGGGTAAGCTATTGATTTATATGCCTTCGACCACAACCATCTCGGCATCGGCAACTTCTTGACGGATTGCGGCGGCGATTTGATATTCAGGCGAATTAAAGCAGTCGACCGCCGCTTGCAGCGATGGAAACTCAATAATCACGTTGCGGGCCCGCACCGGACCTTCGAGTTTTTGGAACGCGCCGCCACGCGCTAAAAAGTTTGCGCCATATTTTTCGAAAGCCGGTTTGGCCGCCGCCACATAATCTTTGTAACGCTCAAAATCCCGCACATCGACCCGCGCAATCCAATAACCTTTTGCCATTTCTATACCCCGCTTTCCATGAATCTATGCCCTACCTACTGACGACTTACTCCCGATAGCATCCTCGCAACTATCCACAAATCTATCCCCGTCCACGAACCGATCTATTACCTGTCATTTCGTCCAAAATCGCAAAAGCCGAACTTCTTCGATCCGTCGCGCCAGTTATCGGCCTGCCGACTACAAGATGGCTGGCACCGAAGCGGATGGCATCGCGCGGTGTGACGACACGCTTCTGGTCACCCTTGTCCGTACCTGCAGGCCGAATGCCGGGTGTGACCAGCGCCATTTCCGGGCCAATAGTTGTCCGCACAGCTTGTGCCTCCTGCGCAGAGCAAACAATCCCGCCCATGCCGGCATCCCGCGCTTGCTCCGCCCTTCGGATCACCAGCGCAGCGGCACCAGGACCATAACCAGCCTCTTTCAAGTCCGCGTCATCCATAGAGGTGAGAACGGTCACCCCCAACAAACATAGGGGCGAACCCTCGGCCGCCGCGACGGCCGCCCGCATCGCCTTTGGATAGGCGTGGATCGTCAACATGGACACCCCGCTTTTCGCGACATTTTCAACGGCTTTGGCAATCGTGTTGTCGATGTCGAGCAACTTCATGTCGAGAAAGACTTTTTTACCCGAGCGGATGAGTTCTTGAGCAAAATCAAGCCCACCAGCGAATGCCAGCTGATAGCCAATCTTGTAGAAGCTCACGGCATCACCCAACTCCTCGACGATTTGAGAAGCCTCGCGCATTGTCGCTACATCAAGAGCGACAATCAAGCGGTCGCGCATGTTGTTGTCTTTGTCAGTCATTGGCCAGCCTGTGCAACAAGAGAGGCCTGTTCGGTAAGAGCCTTGGAAACTTTTGTGAGGTTGGCGATTGTGCGCTCATCTTTCAAGGAGCCATCCGTATTAAAGGCCGTTTCAGCATTCGGGACGGAGCACTGCTCCGAAACCACTAAGACGCCGAGCCGGATCAGCACCGGGCGCAAATGGCTGAGCGCGAGTATTCCGGCAAAGTTTCCATTGGACGAGGAGCAGAGGCCAGCGATTTTTCCAGCATATGGCTTCAACGGTTTGTCGCCGTCGCGCGAGATACGGCTGATCCAATCAAGTGTGTTTTTCAAAAGAGGCGGGATGGAGCCGTTGTACTCGGGGGTGGCGATGAGGAATCCGTCATGCGCGGCGAACAAACGTCCGAGTTTTAGGGCGTTTTCGGGAATGCCATTTAAGCGCTGTAAATCCTCGTCCATGATCGGTAAGGGATAGTCGATCAAGGAAATACGGGTGACATGGCATTCCAGCATCGCCAATTGGCGCGCGGCAGCATCTGCCACTTTGCCGCTATAGGCACCGGCGCGGTTTGAGCCGGCAAACACGAGAATACGCGGGGTCATTTCTACTCCGGCAGATAAATACGGTCACGAAACCGTATCTACGCTGTCCGCTTGCGATATGTCCACAGATGCGCTGGCGGGACATTGCGGACGATAAAATCAGCGCGCTCGACAAGAAAATTACCCAAGCCGGCAGGGACTGGAGACATCGGACCATAGGTGACCTGCACAACGGGGCGCCCGGCTGGAATGCGGCTCAGCATGTCTTCAAGATAGGCAATGCGCTGTATCATCGGCAAATTGAGCAGTGGGATTGCCGAAATGACGCAATCAAATGTGAGGTCGCGTGCATCACCCAACACTGCGTGCATGTTGAAGGCATCGCCATGCAGGATGTGCGCGTCAGGAAACTCGCACTTCAGACCCGCAACAAAATCTGCTGAATACTCAACTGCATAGAGGTTTTCCTGTTTTATGCCACGGGCGAGAATGGCGCGGGTAATGGTGCCGGTTCCCGGCCCTACTTCCAGAACAGGTAGGCCAGAATTCGGATCGATAAGGTTCGCCATCGCGCGACCTGTATAAATGCTGGTCGGAAACGGAGTGCCGACGCTTTTAGGCCCATCCAGCCAGCCTTTGAAGAAACGAACCTCGTCATCAAACTTTTCGGCAAATTTTTGTTTCAATTGATGGATCATGATGAAGCTCCGTTTTGCTCACGGCTTCCCTGTGGGAATTTGAGACGGAGACTGCAACCAGTGTGCGGCGAAATTCTGGCGATATTCAACAATAGAATGTCGTTATTGAATAACTTTATCCAGCCCGCGAATAGATCCAAAGCTGCGCGGGCGGCACATTGCGCAGGACCATGCCAAAGCGTTTGATTGAATAATTGCCAAGGCCGGGTGGCACCGGAGATTTCGCACCATAAGAGAATTGTATCAGCGGACGACCTTTGGGCAAGCGATCCAAGACATCGTCAACAAAGGCGATGCGGGCGGGGAGGGGAAAGTTCAAAAGAGGCAGGGCAGAAATCGCACAGTCGAAGACTGTATTCTTCTGGTCGCCCAGTGTCGTATTTAGATCGAACGCATCGCCTTGGACGACATTGATCGCGGGGAACTTGGCGCGAAGCTTATCGGCAAACGCCTTGGAATATTCAATGGTCCAGAATTTTTCGGGCGCAAGACCGGTTTCGAGAATAGCTTTGGTAATCGTGCCTGTGCCTGGACCAATTTCGAGTACGGGTAGGCCCGAACTCACATCGATGACGCTCGCCATTTTTCGGGCCATGGGCGCACCGGTTGGCCATACGGAACCAACAGATTTGGGCTGGCGAAGCCATGCTTTCAGAAAATGAAATCCATCGCGCAGACCAGAGCTATTCGCATTTGCCGGACGATTATTCATGAAAATCCCTCAAGCACGATTTTCTTCCTCGCGCCGAGGGCACGAGTTAGACTGCGGTTAATCGCAACACAAGCCGTGTGGACCTATTCGCCAAAACCGTCGAAAAATTCCTTCATTCGGGAGAAAAACCCGTTGGATTGCGGGTTGTTTTCTTTCGAAGAAATCTTATCGAACTCTTCCAACAGTTCACGTTGGCGCTTGTTGAGGTTCATCGGAGTTTCGATGGCGATTTGAATATAGAGATCGCCCATATTGGGCTGGCGCAACACCGGCATGCCCTTGCCCTTCAAACGGAACTGTTTGCCGTTTTGCGTACCGTCGGGAACTTTGACCCGCGTCTGTGTACCGTCGAGCGTTGCCACTTCGAACTGACCGCCCAAGGCGGCGGTGGTCAGCGATATGGGTACTTTGCAATAAAGATCCGCCCCGTCGCGCTGGAAGAATTCATGCGGCTTAATCGACAGGAAAATATAGAGATCGCCTGCCGGCCCGCCGCGCGAACCTGCTTCGCCCTCGCCTGTCAGGCGTATGCGTGTGCCGTCCTCGATGCCGGCGGGAATATTGACCGACAAGGACCGTTCTTGCGTGGTTCGCCCGGAACCGGAGCATTTTGCACAAGGGTTTTTGATGACCTGACCGCGGCCATTACAGGTCGGGCAGGTGCGCTCAATGGAGAAAAACCCTTGAGCAGCACGAACGCGTCCCGCGCCACCACAAGTACCGCATGTCGTTGCTTGCGTGCCGGGTTTGGCGCCGGTGCCGGAGCATTCATCGCAAGCGACGGCGCTTGGCACGCGGATTTGAGCGGTTTTACCTGCGTAAGCCTCTTCGAGCGAGACTTCCATGTTATAGCGCAGGTCACCTCCGCGCTCGCGGCCATTGGTATTGCCGGTACGGCGGCGACCGCCGCCCATCATCTCGCCAAAAATGTCTTCGAAAATATCGGCAAATCCGCCGCCGCCTGCAAAGCCTTGACCACCACCGCCGCCGCCTTGTTCGAAAGCGGCATGGCCGAAACGATCATACGCAGCGCGCTTTTGCGGGTCTTTCAGTGTTTCATAGGCTTCGCTGAGGTCTTTGAATTTGCCTTCGGCGGAAGCGTCACCCTGATTGCGGTCCGGGTGATATTTCATGGCGAGTTTGCGGTAAGCCGCCTTTAACGCAGCTTCGTCAGCCCCTTTGGCAACGCCGAGCGTTTCGTAAAAATCAGCTTTGGCCATGTCGTTCCGTAGCGTTGAATGCGTTGCTTATAGCAATCCCGGCGGAAGTTTCCATCCGCCGGGAAAAATCAGAATTGGCGCTTAAGCGGACTTTTTCTTGTCTTCGTCGTCTTCGTCGATTTCTTCAAAATCGGCATCAACGACATCGTCCTGTTGAGAATCCTTGGCGGCATCTGAGGCGGCGTCGGCTTCTGCTTGCGCGGACTGCGCCTCATACATGGCTTGACCAAGCTTCATAGACGCGTCCATCAACACTTGCGTCATCGCCTAGATGTCCTCAGCATCTTCGCCCGCTGTCGCCGTCTTGAGCGAGGCAATCGCATCCGAGATCGCG